>CAXTNS010000020.1:324-11086 GCA_964245465.1 uncultured Thermoanaerobaculia bacterium | reverse complement strand
CCCGCCCAGCCCCAGCGTCGAGAGCCCCGAGGAGAAGCCCTGGCGGAGGTGACGGGAGACGGCGGGGACGTCTTCCACGTGCTGGAAGACGGCCCAGCCGATGAGCAGGGCGTGGGTGGCGATGAAGACGAGGAAGACGGGCACCAGGGCCTGCACCGACTCCTTGACGCCCCGCAGATTGAGCGCGATCAGCAGGGCGATGGCCACGAATTCGGCCGGCAGCTTCCAGGCCGCCCAGTGCGGAGGCAGGAAACTGAAGATGGCGTTGCCGCTGCCGGCGATCGAGACGGTGATCGTCAGGACGTAGTCCACCACCAGCGCGCAGCCGGAGACTACGCCGATCCGGGGGCCGAGCAGGTGGGAGGCCACGACATAGCCGCCGCCTCCCGTGGGGAACTGCTCGATGATGCTGCTGTAGGAAGCCGAGATGATGAGCACGGTCACCGCCGTGGCGACTGCCAGGGCCACGGCCAGGTAGGTGTGCTCCCCGAGCGCCAGGAACGCCTCTTCCGGCCCATAAGCGGAAGACGACAGGCCATCTGCTCCCAGGCCCACCCAGGCCAGGAAGGCGACGAGCGACATCTTGTGGAGATGGGAGATGTCCGATGGATCCCTGGGGGCGCCCAGGATGGCCCTCCGGACGCGTTGCGTGAGCCCCTCCTCTTTGACTTGTGCGTCCGTCTCCGTTTCGATGAGCTCTGTCACGCCCCGACCGTACCGGAACCGGAAACCAGTTTCCAGACGGATGGCGAAATCTTTAGAAATTCTTTCGATCTCTCTCCGGACTTCTTTGCCTCGCCGCGCCAAAACTGAATCTGTCAGGGGATGCCTATCCCCGGAGAGGAGCGCAGTCATGGACAGCCACCGCGGCAATCACAGCGATCAGAAACCGGTCCGGCAGGGAGGTCTCGGCCTCAGGACCAAGCTCGTCCTGGGCTTTGTGGGCCTCCTGGCCATCCTGCTCACGGTGGGCGTCGAGAGCATCACCCTGCTCGACGATCTCGGCGGCTCGATCGACGTCATCCTGCGCGAGAACTACAAGAGCGTCATCGCCTGCGGACAGATGAAGGAAGCCCTGGAGCGGATGGACAGCGGCGCTCTTTTCGCCCTGGCGGGTGAGGAGGAGCAGGGCCGCACCTTCGCCGCCCAACACCGTCCGCGGTTCGAGGCGGCCCTGAAGACGGAGCTCGGCAACATCACCCTGCCGGGCGAAGGGGAGAGGGCCCGGCGGGTGCAGCAGCTCTACACCGCCTACGTGCCGGTCCTGAACCGGGTCCTCGATCCGGCGGTCGCCCTGGAGGCGCGGCGCGGCCTCTACTTCCAACAGCTCTATCCCACCTTCCAGCAGATCAAGGGGGCGGCCGACGAGATCCTGCAGATGAACCAGCGCAATATGGTGGAGGCCAAGGACCGCGCCCGCGAGACGGCCAGGAAGGCCGCGCGCCGCATGGCCCTGCTGCTGCTCGCCGGGACCGCGTTCGCAGGCCTGTGCGTGTTCTTTCTCACCCGCGCCATCCTGGTGCCGCTGGAGCGGCTGACCTGGGCGGCGGGCGAGATCGAAAAGGGCAACCTGGACCTCGCCGTCCCCATCACCTCCGGGGACGAGATGGGGCAGCTCGCCGGCGCCTTCAATTCCATGGCGGGCGGCCTGCGGGAGCTGCGCGAGACGGATCAGGGCCGCCTGCTTCGTGCCCAGCGCGTCTCGCAATCCGCCATCGATCACCTTCCCGAAGCGGTGGCCGTCCTCTCTCCGGACCGGCGGGTGGAGCTGGCCAACCGCGCAGCCTCCTCCCAACTCGGCCTATGGCCGGGCAAGCCCTTCCCGGAACGGTATGCCGACCCGCTCCGTCCCCTGCTCGACCGGATCGAGTCGGGGCGCTTGGCGGAGCGCGGTACGGAGCCTCTGGTCCGGATTCCCGTCGAAGGCTGCGAGCGCATCTTCCTGCCGCACGGCGCGGCCCTCCGCAACGGGCAGAGCCATCCGGAAGCCGTGGTGCTGGTCCTGGAGGACGTCACCGATCGCTGCCGCGGCCGGGAGGTGCATTCCGTCCTGTTGGCCAACACGGCCCGCGATCTCGAAAGGGCGTTGGGCCCTCTGGGATCGGCTCTGGAATGGTTGGACGCGGAGCGCATCGGTCCGCTGAGCTCCCGGCAGAAACAGCGGGTGGAGGATGCCAGGGCTGCGGCCGGACACCTCGGCGAAGTCGCCGCGAACCTCCTGGCCATGTCGGGTCTGGAGGAGAGCCGCCAGCAGCTCCATCCGGAGCCGGTCTCTCCCAGAGACCTGGTGGCCTCCGCCGTCCACAACGGCGATTCGGGCGGCGTGAAGCTGGTGACGGACGTGGACCCCGAGGCGCCGCGCGTGCTCGCCGACCGGCAGCGGGCCGGGCTGGTGCTCTCCTCGCTTCTGCGCAACGCCCGCGCCCACACCCCGGCCGGCGGCTCAGTGACTGTGAAGGCCGAGCCCTGGGAGGGCCGCGTCCGCTTTACCGGCGCCCACACCGGTGGCGGCATCCCCCCTGCGCACCTGGAACGGATCTTCGAGCCTTTCTATCAGGTGCCGGGGACCCAGGACCAGGGAGGCGTGGGGCTCGGCCTCGCCATCTCCCGGGAAATCGTGCAGTCGCATGGTGGAGAGATTCACGTGAACAGTGAAGAAGGCCGCGGGACGACCGTGTGGTTCACCCTCCCCGCGGCCGTGGACTGATGAGAAAGAAAGGACTTGATACCGATATGCGAGGTAAAACCATGTTGTCGCTGATCATCGCCGCGTTGCCGGTTGGTGCAGCCTGGGGACAGGAGACCGAATCGCCGATCGCCACCGACCGGCCCGGCCTCCTGCTCAGCAGCCCGACCGTAGGTCGAGGCGTCTTCCAGGTCGAGCTCGGCCTGCCGTCGGTCGTCCTGAACGAAAGCGGGGAGACGGATGTCCGGTCGACCAGCGTCGTGGCCCTGCTCCGCTACGGCGTCGGCGACAACTTCGAGTTGCGGCTCGGAGCGCCGGTCTTCAACGAAGTCCGGACCGACTTCGGCCCGTTTCATACGACCGACCGGGGTTACGGGGATCTCGAGGCCGGAGCCAAGTGGCGTGTTTTCACCAATGAAGGCGCGCGGCCGGCGTTCGCGCTGATCCCGTCCGTGGTTCTGCCAACGGGGGAGGATGGATTCTCCGCTGAAGATCCCGTCTACCAGTTGAACACCATGTCGGAATGGTCCTGGACAGGCAGTTGGGGCCTCTCCGTGCTGGCTGGCTATCTCTACGGTCCCTCCGCGTACGGCCGGTACGACCAGGAGACGTTCGCCGTCCTGGTCAGCCGCTCGCTGCCTTCAACCGCGTGGAACGTCTACGGGGAAGCGGCCTACGTGCTGACCGGTCTCGACGGAACGGACGACAGCTCCTTTCTCGGCGCCGGGGTCAAGTACCTCGTTACGAGCGACTTTCAACTCGACCTGAGCTTCGATCACGGACTGACGAATGGCTCGCCCGACTGGCTGTTCGGGCTGGGTCTGTCCAGCCGCTTCTGAAAAGTGCTGATCATGGACATAGCCTTCATCGTTTTGACGATCGCTTTCTTTGCTGCGTCCTGGCGCTTCGTGCGCCTCTGCGCGTCCCTCGAACCGGTTAACGGGGAACAGAAATGAACGGCCTTTACATCCTGGGCCTCGTGGTGGCGCTGCTGCTGACCGTCTACCTGTTCGTGGCCCTTTTGAAACCGGAGCGATTCTGATGACCGCCAACGGATGGCTCCAGATCGCCCTCTATTTTGTCATCCTGCTGGCGCTCGCGAAGCCGCTCGGCGCCTGGATGGCCCGCGTTTATGAAAACCGTTCCTTTGGCAGGATCGAGCGGCTGATCTACCGCCTCACCGGCGTGCGCCCGGAGGAGGAGATGGATTGGAAGGTCTACGCCCTCTCCATGCTGTTGTTCAGTGTCGTGGGCTGGCTCTTCCTCTACGGGTTGCAACGTCTTCAGGGATCGCTGCCCTGGAACCCCCAGTCGCTGGGCGCGGTGACTCCGGACTCCTCATTCAACACCGCCGTCTCTTTCGTCAGCAATACCAACTGGCAAGGGTATGGCGGTGAGACGACGATGAGCTACCTGACGCAGGTGCTGGGGCTCACGGTGCAGAATTTCGTCTCGGCGGCGGCCGGCATGGCCATGCTGGTGGCTCTGATCCGGGGCTTGGTGCGCCGGCAGGCCACCACGATCGGCAACTTCTGGGTGGACCTTACGCGGACGACCCTTTACATCCTGTTGCCGCTGTCGCTAGTCCTGGCGCTCGCGCTCGTATCGCAAGGCGTGGTGCAGACATTCTCCGCATACCGGACCGAGCCGCTCCTCGAATCAGGGACTCCGCAGGTGCTGGCCCTCGGCCCGGCGGCGTCGCAGATCGCCATCAAGCAGATCGGTACCAACGGTGGGGGCTTCTTCAACGTCAACTCCGCTCATCCGTTCGAGAACCCCACGCCGCTGTCGAATTGCCTGGAAATGCTGTCGATCCTGCTGATTCCGGCTGCCCTCTGTTACACCTTCGGGCGCATAGTAGGGGACACCCGTCAGGGCTGGGCCTTGTTGGCCGCCATGACGCTGGTTCTGCTGCCGCTGCTCCTTCTTTGCTACGGCGCCGAGCAAGGGGGCAACCCGGCCTTCGACCGGCTAGGAATTATTGGCGGCAACATGGAAGGCAAGGAGGTGCGCTTCGGCATCGCCAATTCCGCTCTCTGGGCGGCCACGACGACGGCGGCCTCGAACGGCTCCGTCAACTCCATGCACGACTCCTACACGCCCCTGGGCGGTCTGGTACCGCTCTTCCTCATGCAGTTCAGCGAGGTGATCTTCGGCGGTGTGGGCTCGGGGCTTTACGGCATGCTGATCTTCGTCCTGGTCTCCGTCTTCATCGCCGGCCTCATGGTGGGACGTACTCCGGAATACCTGGGCAAGAAGATCGAGTCGTTCGAGATGAAGATGGCCTCGCTGGTCGTCCTCATCATGCCGCTGGTCGTGCTGGGCTTCACCGCCTTGGCCGTGGTCGTCGAGCCGGGCACGAAGACGATCGCGTATCCCGGCGCGCACGGCTTCTACGACGTGCTCTACGCCTTCAAGTCGCAGGGGAACAACAACGGCAGCGCCTTCGCGGGCCTGGGCGCCAATAATCCCTTCTATAACACCACGGGCGGCCTCGCGATGCTTTTCGCGCGCTTCTGGCTGGCCATTCCAGTCCTGGCGATTGCCGGTTCCATGGCGAAAAAGAAGCTGGTGCCGACTGGCCCTGGGACGCTCCCCACCCATACACCGCTGTTCGTTGTCTTCCTGATCGGCGTGGTCGTGCTGGTGGGAGCGCTCACGTTTTTCCCGGCTCTGGCGCTCGGCCCTGTCGTCGAGCATCTTCAGATGATGGCGGGAGGGATCTGACATGGCCAGGAAAAAGACTTCTCTGTTCGATCCTAAAATCGTCCGCCAGGCGACGGTCGATTCCTTCTGCAAGCTCGATCCGCGGCTGATGGTGCGCAACCCCGTGATGTTCGTGGTCTATGTGGGGAGCTTTCTCACGACGGGTCTATGGGTCCAGGAACCCGCCGGATTTACCTTGGCGATCGCCCTCTGGCTGTGGTTCACCGTTCTGTTCGCCAATTTCGCCGAAGCCATGGCCGAAGGCAGGGGCAAGGCCCAGGCCGCGGCCCTGCGCCAGACCCGCAAGGCCACGGTGGCCAAGAAGCTCGCGGAGCCCCGCTTCGACGCGCCCCGGACTTCTACCTCCTCGACGGACCTGCGCAAGGGGGACGTCGTCCTGGTCGAAGCCGGAGACACCATCCCCGGCGACGGCGAGGTTATTGAAGGCGCCGCCTCCGTCAACGAGGCCGCCGTTACCGGCGAGAGCGCGCCCGTGATCCGCGAGAGCGGCGGCGACCGGAGCTCGGTCACGGGCGGCACGCAGGTGCTCTCCGACTGGCTGATCGTCTGCATCACGGCCAACCCGGGCGAGACCTTCCTCGACCGCATGATCTCTCTCGTCGAAGGGGCGAAGCGGCAGAAGACACCCAACGAGATCGCCCTCTCGATCCTGCTCGCGGCGCTCACGCTGGTCTTCCTGATGGCCACCGTGACGCTGCTGCCGTTCTCCCTCTACAGCGTCACCTCGGCCGGGCAGGGCACGCCGGTGACGGTGACCGTCCTGACGGCGCTCCTGGTCTGCCTGATCCCCACGACCATCGGCGGCCTGCTGTCGGCCATCGGCATCGCAGGCATGGACCGCATGATCCAGGCGAACGTCATCGCCCTGTCCGGCCGCGCGGTGGAGGCGGCGGGCGACGTGGACGTGCTGCTGCTCGACAAGACGGGCACGATCACGCTGGGCAACCGGCAGGCCACGGAATTCCTGCCCGCCGAAGGGGTGGAGGAGGCCTATTTCGCCGATGCGGCCCAACTCTCCTCGCTGGCCGACGAGACCCCCGAGGGGCGCAGCATCGTGGTGCTCGCCAAGGAGAGATACAAGATCCGCGAGAGGGACATCCACGCCCTGGGCGCCCATTTCGTGCCGTTCACGGCCCAGACCCGGATGAGCGGCGTGGACCTGAACGGCCGCAAGATCCGCAAGGGGGCCGCCGACGCCGTGGAGGCGTTCGTCCAGGCCCTGGGCGGTGGATTCCCGGCCGACGTCCGCACCAAGGTCGAGACGATCGCCAAGACCGGCGGCACACCGCTCGTGGTGACCGAGGATCAGCGGGTCCTGGGCGTAATCCATTTGAAGGACATCGTCAAGGGCGGCATCCGCGAGCGCTTCGGCGAGCTGCGGGAGATGGGGATCAAGACCGTGATGATCACGGGCGACAATCCGCTGACCGCCGCCGCCATCGCCGCTGAGGCCGGGGTGGACGATTTCCTGGCCCAGGCCACGCCGGAGACCAAGCTCAAGCTGATCCGCGACTATCAGGCGGGCGGACGGCTGGTGGCCATGACGGGCGACGGCACCAACGATGCCCCTGCGCTCGCCCAGGCGGACGTGGCGGTGGCCATGAGCTCCGGCACCCAGGCCGCGAAGGAGGCGGCCAACCTGGTGGACCTCGACTCCAACCCCACCAAGCTCATCGAGACGGTGGAGATCGGCAAGCAGCTCCTCATCACCCGCGGCACGCTCACCACGTTCTCCATCGCCAACGACGTGGCCAAGTACTTCGCGATCATTCCGGCCGCGTTCGCCACCACTTACCCGGCGCTCAATCAGCTCAACCTCATGCGGCTGGCGAGCCCGGACAGCGCCATTCTCTCCGCCGTCATCTTCAACGCCCTGATCATTATCGTGCTGATCCCGCTGGCGCTACGCGGAGTCAAATTCCGCCGCCACTCGGCCTCGCGTCTGCTGCGCGACAATCTTCTGATCTATGGCCTGGGAGGAGTGATTGCTCCCTTCATTGGGATCAAACTGATCGATCTCATTCTCCAGGGCCTGGGACTGGTGTAGCCATGAAACAACTCAAAACCGCGATCCTGATTTTTCTGGTCCTCACCGTGATCACCGGCCTGGCCTATCCTCTTCTGGTGACCGGCATCGCCCAGGTGATCTTTCCCCGGCAGGCGAACGGCGACCCCTCGCTGATCGGCCAGCCCTTCATCGGGCCGCGCTACTTCTGGAGCCGCCCCTCAGCCACCTCGCCGCCGTATAACGCGGCGGCCTCGTCGGGATCAAACCTCGGACCCACCAATCCTGCTCTGATCGATCGCGTCAAGGCGGACGTGGAACGGATTCGCGCTGCCCATCCCGGCAAGGGACCGGTATCAGTGGATCTCGTCACCACGTCGGCCAGCGGTCTCGATCCTCACATCAGCCCGGCCTCGGCGTTCTACCAGGTGGAGCGCGTCGCCGTAGCCCGCGGGCTCGATCCGTCCGCCGTCCGTGGGCTGGTCGAAAAACACATTGAAGGGAGATGGCTGGGGGTGATCGGAGAGCCGCGGGTGAACGTGCTGCGGTTGAACATGGATCTGGACCAGTTGAGATGACGGACGCCCGTCCCGATCCCGACGCCCTGCTCGCCCTCGCCCAGGCCGAGGAGGAGGCGGCGCGGCGCGGCAAGCTGAAGGTCTTCCTCGGCGCCACGGCCGGGGTGGGGAAGACCTTCGCCATGCTGGAAGCGGCTCAAGAGCTGAAGCGCCGGGGGATCGACGTGCTCGTGGGGGTAGTCGAGACCCACGGCCGCAAGGAGACCAAGGCGCTGCTCGAAGGGTTGGAGGCCCTGCCGCCCCGACTCCTCGATCACAAGGGGATCCAGCTCAAGGAATTCGACCTGGATGGAGCCAAGGAGCGCCGTCCGGCCGTGATCCTGGTCGACGAGCTGGCCCATACCAACGCTCCGGGCTCGCGCCACGCCAAGCGCTGGCAGGACGTGGAGGAGCTGCTCGCGGCGGGCATCGACGTCTTCACGGCCGTCAACGTCCAGCACCTGGAGAGCCTGAACGACCTGATCGGCAAGATCACGGGCGTCGTGGTGCGCGAGACCGTGCCCGACTCGGTGCTCGAACGGGCTGATCAGGTAGAGGTGGTGGACTTGCCGCCGGAAGAGCTGCTCAAGCGCCTCCACGAAGGCAAGGTCTACGTACCCGACCAGGCGGCGCGGGCTGTGGAGAGCTTCTTCCGTCCGGGCAACTTGATCGCCCTGCGGGAACTCGCCCTGCGCAAGACGGCCGAGCGGGTGGAAGCCCAGATGCAGCGTTACCGCGAGCTGCACGGCGTGGCTGAAACCTGGCCGGTGGCCGAGCGCCTGCTGGTAGCCGTCAGCTCCGGCCCCACGGCGGCCAAGCTGGTGCGTGCCGCCCGGCGTCTCGCCGACCGGCTGCGAGCGGAGTGGGTGGTCGTCTACGTCGAGACCCCCGCGGAAGCCCGCCTGCGGGAGAAGGAGAAGGACCGCGTCTGGCAGACCCTGCGGCTCGCCGAGCGGCTGGGAGCGCAGACGGTCACCCTTTCCGGCGAACGCCCGGCCGAGGAGATCCTCCGTTATGCCCAGCGGCGCAACGTCTCCAAGATCGTGGTCGGCAAGCCTCTCCACGCGCGCTGGAAGGACGTCCTCTTCGGCTCCGTGCGTGACGAGTTGGTACGCCGACGCGGTGGCATCGACGTCTACGTCATCTCGGGCGATGCCGGGGAGGGCGGGGCCGGGCCGGAGCGGCAGATCCGCGGGGGCGGCGACCTCAAGGGCTACGTGGCGGCCGTGGGGGTAACCGCCGTCGCGGCGGGGATTTCGGCCCTGATCCACCCCCGGTTCGAGGAAGCCAATCTGGTGATGCTCTTCCTGCTCGGAGTGGTCGGGGTCGCCTCCCGCTACGGCCGTGGACCCGCGATCCTCGCCTCGGTGCTCTCCGTGGCGGCGTTCGACTTCTTCTTCGTTAATCCCTACCTCACCTTCGCCGTTTCGGACACCGAGTACCTGTTGACCTTCGCTGTGATGCTCATTACGGCCCTGGTGATCTCCACCCTGACCGTACGCCTGCGCCAACAGGCTGAAACCGCCCGGGTGCGGGAAGAGCGCACGGCGGCCCTCTACGCCATGAGCCGCGACTTGGCGGCGGCCCGCGACGAGGACGAGGTCCTCCAGGCCGCCGCCCGCCACATCCAATCCGTCTTCCTCTCCCAGGTCCTCCTCCTGCTGCCGGACGAGACCAGCCGCCTGGCCGAGCGGGCGGCCGAAAGCGTCACATTCCTCTTCGATACCCGCGAGCAGGCCGTGGCCCAGTGGGTCCACGACCACGGCCGCATGGCCGGCAAGACCACCGACACCCTGCCCGCGGCCAAAGGGCTCTACCTGCCGCTGCGTACCTCGCGGGGGATCGTGGGCGTCCTCGGTGTCCATCCGGCGGATCCGCAGCGTCTGGTGGTCCCCGAGCAGCTCCACCTGCTGGAGGCGTTCGCCAACCAGATTGCGTTGGCCGTGGAATGACCGTCGGCGCCCGGTCGGGCAGCCACGCGCCGCTTGACGGAATACCTTAGCGTCTGTACAGTTCTGCGCGTCCTGAACCAAGGGTTTGACACGCCGCCACTCTTCAGTTTCCCTCGCCTGGCGGGATTTCTGGTGAGGTTCACGCCGTCATGGAAAAAGGGCTCACCACCGGTTTCTCCCCCGAAGCCGAGGCGCTTGCGTCAGCGGCGCGGGAGCTCGAGCTCGCGAGCCGCGCGCTCTTCCGCGGTGCGCCGCTCTACAGCACCCTCAGCCGGGAGGCGGCACGCGATCCTTTCCTCGTTTCCCTCGCCGCCTGCGCCCGCCCGGGACAGTCGCCGGTCCTCATGCTCCTCGCGTCGGTTCACTACTTGATCCTGCGTGGCTCCACCCATCCGCTGGCGGCGCTCTACGCCGACCTTGCGGTGGGCCGGCTGCCGGTGGACCCCTTTCCTCTCTTTCGCTCCTTCTGCGCAGAGCACGCGGAGACCTTGCGGGAGATCATTGCTTCCCGCCGCGTCCAGACCAACGAGGTCGGCCGGTCTATCTACATCCGCCTCGGTCTCGAATGGATCGGCCTGACGCGGAAAACGGGTCCGCTCAGCCTGGTGGAGATCGGCGCCAGTGCCGGCCTCAATCTCGGCTGGGATGGCTACGGGGTGGAGTTCGTCCGCGCCGGCGCCCCGCCGCTGCTGGCCGGAGACCCGGAGTCTGGTGTACGGCTGCGTTGCGAGGTGGTGGATGGCACGCTCCCTGGCGAGCGGGGAGCGCGCCCGCCGGAGATCGCCGAACGCCTCGGCCGCGGCGAAGGGCGAACGCCCCGACAGCAAACGATCCT
>CAXTNS010000020.1:0-314 GCA_964245465.1 uncultured Thermoanaerobaculia bacterium | reverse complement strand
GACCTCGACTCGCACGACGAAATGCTCTGGCTCACCGCTTTCCTGTGGGCGGACCACCCTGACAGGATCGCCCGCTTCCAGGTCGCCGTCGCGCTGGCGCGCAATGCCCGCTGGCCCGTCGTGGCGGGGGACGCCAGCCGCGACCTGGTCCGCTGGTGTGCGGGCCTGCGCCCCGACACTCTGCTGTGCATCGTGCACACCTACCTGATGACCCAGCTCACTCCCGAGGTCCGGCGCGGCCTCGAGGACCAGCTCTCCCGCCTCTCGGAGCAGCGCGAGATGGTCCAGATCGCCGTCGAGCAGCCGGCCTGGGA
>CAXTNS010000019.1:21281-24588 GCA_964245465.1 uncultured Thermoanaerobaculia bacterium | reverse complement strand
GACACAGGTGGTCCCACATTGGCCGCTGCCGTAGTTCTCTGCGTAGCACCGGTCCGGTTGCGCGCCAGCCCTCCTGGAGAAGGGCAGGACAAGAGCAATGGTGAGGGCTGTGGCAAAGAGCAGACTCTTCATCTTCACCTCCAAGAATCCGTGCACCTGAGCAATTCAGGCGAGGGTCTGCTGGGGAATGCGCTATGCGGGAGAAAAGTCCGTCACCCGTCCACCCTGCGACCGGTTCCGGCCCGGCCGCTTTTTCCGCGCCCTTTCTGATGGCGGCGACACCAGACTCTGCTGCCAGCCCTCAAAGTTAGCCATTTTGTCTTTCCCCCTCCTCTCCCTCTGGAGAGGAGGGGCCGGGGAGGTGAGGGCCTCGGAGGGCACGAACGAATCTGACAAAGCAAAGTCAATGCACGTGCTGCCCTGCCGGCCGGATCCGCTCGGCCTCCGTAGCGGCCTCGGTCTTGCTGAGAGCCTGCTGGGCGCGGCGCAGCCCTTGAAGGGAGAGGGTGCGTCCGGGGGCCCGGGAGAGAGCGGTCTGATACGCCTTCTCCGCCTCGGCATTGCGGCCCAGGGCCAGGAGCTCGTCGCCGAGCAGCTCCCAACTCGGTTTCTGGATGGCGGGCGGGCCGAACTCAAAGGGTCTCGCGCTCTCCGCTTCCGCCACCTTTCGCAACTCGGCAATCCCCTCGTCCTTCTTCCCTTCCCTGATCCTTTCCAGAGCGTCGATCTGCCGGACAATGATGTCCACCGAAGGGCTTTCAAAGGCTACGGTCCGCGGAACGTTGCCCATTTCTTTCAGGATCTGCTTCTGCCGCTCGCGAAGCCGCGCCGCGGCGGCGCGGAAAGCAGCCCGGTCTCCGCTCGCGGCCACCAGTGCCTCCCCATAGGCCTGCAGGAACTTCGGCTCGGCCAGACGGTCCGCGGGCAGAGAAAGGGTCTCCGAGGCTTCCCAGCGCCCTGTCTCCATCCAGTAGAAGAGACGCATCTCGGCGTAGTCCCGGACGAGCGAGATGTCACCCTCGGCGCCGGGGCCGCCGGACGCCTCCCGCTGGGCCATCTGCCGGCAGGCGTCGAGCTCCCGCTTTGCGTCATCGAACCGCCTCTGTTGCAGATAACCATAATGGAGCCAGCTCACATAATGGCCGCACGTCTTCTCCGGCTTACCCTTGGCCGCGCGGTGCTCGTTGACCACCTTCATGGCTCTCACATTAGCGTCGATGACGTCGTCCCACTGGCCCAGCGCCACGAAAATGTGAGAGGTCATGTGCAGCGCGTGGCCGGCGTTCGGCGCCACGGAACCGTAGAGCCGTGCCGCCCGCACACCGAGTGGGGCGTGCACCGGATCGTCATAGGAATGGATCAGGTAGTGCAGCACCCCCGGGTGGCGTTGATGTGTGGGAAAAACCTCTTCCAGCAACGCCGCGGCTCGCATGTAGATGGCGAAGTCGCGCCCCTTGTGAGCCGTGCCAAGGATCGAAAGGGCATAGAAGGCCGTGGCATCCACGTCGTCCGGATAGCGCTCGTGGATCTGGACCATGGCGTCGGAATAACGGAAATCCCGCTCCTCCTTGGTCCCCTCTCCATAAAGGACCTCGACCGAGCGCAGATAGTCGCGCTCCCGCTCCGTCCCGGCCTTGGCCAGCCGCGCCTCGGGATTGGCGCCGAGCCGGCCGAGCACGGCGCGGGCTTTGTCCAGATCCTGCTGAAACCAGATCGGATGGGTGTAGGTCATCACCTCGCCCCAGTAGGCCATGGCGAACTCCGGGTCGAGCTCCTGCGCCTTGTGGAACTGCTCGGCCGCGTCCTCATACTCAAAGTTGTGGAGCAGCGCGAGCCCGCGCAAAAACGGCTCCTGAGCCTCCGGGGACCCTGAGTTGGCGAACGAGACCTCCCCCACCTCGCTCTGAGCCAGCGCGGGGGCCACGACGAACAGCGCGAAAAGCGAGAACAGAGTGAGTCGGCGCATGCTTCACCTCCTGGTCAGGCGGCGAGAATCCCTTGCAGGATCCCCGGATTTGATCGTGGCAAATGATAAAGGATTGCTCGCCTCGGGACACCCGGGGATACCCGGCGCACAGTAGGGGGCAGATGGCGGCTCGCGAGGCCTTTCGCCGAAGACGAGAGACCTAGGAGATCGGACCGCCGCGCTCGTTACCGGCTCCACGGCGGGGATCGGCCTCGCCGTGGTCAAGGCGCTGGCCCGGGAAGGAGCCGACGTGGTGGTGAATGGGCGGACTTCGGAGCGGGTGGAGCGCGCCATGGAAGAGGTCCGGGGAGCAGTGCCCGGAGCAGAGGTGACCGGAGTGCCCGCGGACCTGGGGAGCGCGGAGGGGTGTGCCCAAGTGGAAACGGCGGTTCCGGCGGTCGACATCCTGGTGAACAACGTGGGAATCTTCGAGCCGAAGCCGTTCCTCGACATCCCCGACGAGGACTGGCTGCGGTTCTTCGAGGTCAACGTGATGAGCGGCGTCCGGCTCTCGCGGTTCTATGTTCCGGGAATGCTCGCCAAGGACTGGGGGCGGATCGTCTTCGTCTCCGGCGAGTCGGCGGTGCAGATCCCCGCCGAGATGATTCATTACGGCATGACCAAGACGGCGCAGGTGGCCGTTGCGCGCGGTATCGCCGAGACGCTCTCGGGCACCGGCGTGACCGCGAATACGGTGCTCCCTGGCCCGTCCCGGTCCGAAGGGGTGGCGACCTTCGTCGCCCAGATGGCGGCGCAGAGCGGCAAGGATTTCGACACCATGGAAAAGGAGTTCTTCGCCACCGCGCGGCCGTCTTCGCTGCTGCGCCGGTTCATCACGGTCGAAGAGATGGCGAACCTGATCGTCTATCTCGCCAGCCCCGCCTCCTCCGCCACCAACGGCGCCGCGTTGCGCGTGGATGGCGGCGTGGTGCGGGCGATATTGTGGGCCGATAGCAGCGCATCCAGCCGGATTGGCAGCGTGCGCACGCGCACCCCGGTGGCGTGGTGGATCGCGTTGGCGATCGCCGGGGCGACGCCGATGATGCCGATCTCGCCCACGCCTTTGATGCCGAGCGGATTGACGATCTCGTCCCGCTCCTCGACGAAGATCACTTCGACGTCCGGCACGTCGGCGTTGACCGGAACGTGATATTCGCCGAGGTTGGCGTTCATGAAACGCCCGAGCTGGTGATCGATCACCGTCTCCTCGCCCAGTGCCATCCCGATCCCCCAGACGACCCCGCCGAGGATCTGGCTGCGCGCCGTCTTGGGGTTGAGGATACGCCCCGCGGCGACGGCGCTCACCACGCGCGCGACGCGGATCGTGCCGAGGTCCTCGTC
>CAXTNS010000019.1:12754-21271 GCA_964245465.1 uncultured Thermoanaerobaculia bacterium | reverse complement strand
GCCTAATGGGAGTTGCGCGCGTAGTTCTTCTGCTTCAGGCTCTGCCTCGCGAAGGTCCGCAGTGACGTGGTCGATTTCTCGATCGCGCCGGTGCCGCTCCGGCGCATCACCTCGGGGATCGCGATCCGTTGCGCCGGGTCTCTCTTCAGGCTGATGAACCCTTCGGCGAAGGCCGCGCCGGCGGACTTGATCCTCGCAAAGGGCGAGTCCGGCAGCTTCCGGGCCAAGTCGAAGAGCTGCTTGCGCACCGCCTCGCAGACCTCCTGGCCCGCCGAGCCGCAGGAGGCCGCCGGCATCGAGCCGCCTTGGATCGGGGCGAACGGCAGTGTCGTGTCGCCGAGCGCGAAGGGCACGCACTCCAGGTGCAGGCCGAGGGTTTCGGCGGCGATCTGCGTCATGACCGTGTACGTCCCGGTACCGATATCGGCGGTGCCGCTGCTCACCGCGAGCCGGCCGTCGGCGGTCAGCACCGCCTTGGCCGCCGTCGGCATATACATCGCATCCCAGACTCCGGTCGCCATTCCCCAGCCGATCAACTCGCGGCCTTCGCGCATGGAGCGCGGCGCCGGGCTGCGGCGTTCCCAGCCGAAGGCCTCGGCGGCCTGGCGGTAGCAGGCGCGCAGCTCCTTGCTGGAGAAGGGCTTGTCGAGGTTCTGCTCGTGCTCGGCATAGTTGCGCAGCCTGAGCTCGAGCGGATCGATCTCCAGCTTGCAGGCCAGCTCGTCCATCGCCGATTCGAGCGCCCAGAGAGCGGTCGGCGCGCCAGGGGCGCGCATGTCGCCCGGCGTCGGCAGATCGAGCTGCACCACATGATGGTCGACGGTCACGTTCTCGCACTGGTAGAGCATGCCCGACCAGTTGACGATGTTTTCGCTGTAGTCCTCGAGAGTCGAGGTATTCGTGATCGCCTCGTGCTTGACCGCCTGGAGCTTGCCGTCGCTCGAAGCCCCGAGCGACACCCTCTGAATCGTGTGCGGGCGATGCGCGAAGCTGAACATTTCCCGGCGCGTCATTTCCACGCGCACAGACCGCTTCAGCTCGAGCGCCGCCATCACGGCCAGAAAAAGTTGATATTGTGGGCGCAGCGCCGCCCCGAACGCGCCGCCGACGAACGGCGAGATGACCCGCACCTTGCTACGCGAAAGGCCGAAGACGTTGGCAACGTAGAGCTTGCTGTTGTGCGCTCCCTGCGTCTTGTCATAGATCGTCAGGCTGCCGTCCGCCTCGTGGATCACCGTCGAGGCATGCATCTCCATCGGATTGTGGTGCTCGAACGGCTGGACGTACTCGGCCTCATGCCGGACGTCGGCGCTCGCGAGCGCCCCGTCCGCGTCGCCCCGCGGCTTTGCCGGGGGTTCCACGAGCGGCCGCGATTTGGGGTGATAGGCCTCGTCGAGATTCGCTTCGAGCGCGGTCTCGTGCCCCTCGGCTTTGTATTCGACCCGCACCAGCGTCGCGGCGTAGCGCGCCAGCTCGAGGCTTTCGGCGACGACCAGCGCGATCGGCTGGTCGTTGTGCAGGATCTGCTCGTCGCGCAACGGGCGGAAGGGCGATCCGGGGGGAGCGACCATGTCCTTGTATTTGAGAGCGATCCAGGACGTTCTCCGGCGGTTCTCGTGCGTGAAGACGTAGACGACGCCCTCCAGCGCGAGCGCGTCCGAGGCGTCGATCTTCTCGATCGTCCCCTTGGGGATCGTGCTCGCGACGACGACGCCGTGGAGGAGGTTCGGCGCGCCGTGCTCGGCGGCGTACTTCGCGGCTCCCGTAACCTTCGCGCGTCCGTCAACGCGGCTCTGTGGTCGTCCGATGTAGCTGGTGGTCATCGCTGCTCTCCATCTCCACGGCCTGCCGCAGGGCGCGTACGATGGCGCGCCGGGCCAGCTCGATCTTGAAAGCGTTGTGCGCGAAGCCCCGGGCGTCGCGCACGATCAGGTCGGCGGCTTGCCGGAAGCTTTCGTCCGCCGCCGGGCGTCCGCGCAACAGATCCTCGGCGGCGGTGTCGCGCCAGGGCTTGTGAGCCACGCCGCCGAGGGCGAGCCGCGCCTCGGTGATCGTGCCGCCGTCCAGCTCCAACGCGGCGGCGACCGAAACCAGCGCGAACGCGTATGACGCGCGGTCGCGGAGCTTCAGGTAGGCGTGATGCTCCGCGAACCCTTTTGCTGGCAGGTCGACCGACAGGATGATCTCGCCCGATTCCAGGGTGGTGTCCCGCTCGGGCCTGTCGCCCGGCAGGCGGTGGAAATCGGCGAAGGGAATGACGCGCTCGCCGCCGTCGCCCAGCACGCGCACCGTCGCGCCGAGCGCCGCCAGGGCCACGCACATGTCCGAAGGGTGGACCGCGATGCAGTGCTCGCTGCCGCCCAGGATCGCGTGGATGCGGTTGTAGCCGGTTATCGCCGGGCAGCCGCTCCCCGGCTCGCGCTTGTTGCAGGGCGTGGCGGTGTCGTAGAAGTAGTAGCAGCGGGTGCGCTGGAGCAGATTGCCACCGTTGGTCGCCATGTTCCGCAGTTGCGGAGACGCCCCGGCGAGGATCGCCTTGGAGAGCAGGGGATAGCGCCGCTCGACCTGCTCGTGGTAGGCGGTGTCGGCGTTCGTGACCAGCGCTCCGAGGCGCAGGCCGCCCTCCGGCGTCTCCTCGATCGCCGCCAGCGGCAGGTGCGTGATGTCGATCAGGTGCGTGGGGCGGGCGATGTCCTCTTTCATCAGATCGAGGAGATTGGTGCCCCCCGCGATGAGCTGCGTCCCCGGCTCGGCAGTGATCGCGTGCACCGCGCCCGCGACGTCATCGGCCCGGCTGTAGGTGAAGCTCCTCATGGCCGCTCCCCCATCGCCTCCCTATCATCGGCGCGCAGGACCCGCTCGATCGCGGCCACGATGTTCGGGTAGGCCCCGCAACGGCAGATGTTGCCGCTCATCAGCTCGCGAATGTCGCCGGCGGTCCGCGCCTTCCCCTCGCCGAGCAAGCCGGCCGCCGAGCAGATCTGCCCGGACGTGCAGTAGCCGCACTGGAAGGCATCGCAGGCGATGAACGCCTCCTGCAACGGGTGGAGCGCGTCACCGTCCGCCAGGCCCTCGATCGTCGTCACCGAGGAGCCGTCCTTCATGACGGCCAGCGTGAGACACGAGTTGATCCGCTTGCCGTCCACCAGGACGGTGCACGCGCCGCACTGTCCATGGTCGCAGCCCTTCTTCGTGCCCGTCAGATCGAGCGTCTCGCGCAGAGCGTCGAGCAGAGTCGTCCACGGCGCGACCGCCAAGTGGATCTCCGCACCGTTGACCGTGAGTTTGATCGGGATCTTCGTAGGTGCCTGCGGGATCTTCGTGGGTGCCTGCGCCACCGTCGCGCTTTCTCTTGCCATCGCCGAACACCTCCTCCACCGGGCATCTTGCGTACGCAATTGCCGCGCCACGGAGACGTGCGGGACCCTCACCCGCAAGGCGTCACGGAATCCTGCCCGTAAACCGCAACAGAGTCCCTGTTGGAGAAGACTCGATGACCAGCCGCCCGCCCAGCCGCTCGGCCCGGCGGCGCATAGTCTCCAGGCCTTCGCCTCTTCGGCGTTCCGGGTCGAAGCCGCGGCCGTCGTCCCGGAGTTGGACTTCGAGGTCGCGGCCATTGAGGGTCACGGAGAGCTCGGCGCGGCGGCAGCCGCTGTGGCGCAGGGCGTTGCGGAGGGCCTCCTGGAAGAGGAGGTGGAGGTCCTGACGGTAGGCCATGGGCAGGCGGGCTTTTTCGAACGGGGAAAGGTCCCCCACGTCGAGCTGGGCTCCGTGGTGGGCGAACAGCTCGGCGTACGCGTCCTTGAGACGCAGGAAGAGCTCGTACAGGGAATCCCGCCGCGGGTTGACCAGCCAGACGATGTCGCCCAGCCCGTCCACCAGCTCCCGGGCGGTGGTCGCGACCCGGGCGAGTTCCGGCAGGTCGCCCGCCTTGCGGGCCGCGACTTCAGAGAGGATCGCGATGTCCGTGAGGCCGGCCCCGATCTGGTCGTGGAGGTTGGCGGCGATCGAGGCTCGCAGACGTTCCATCTGCAAAAGCCGGCGTGTCCGCACGGCGGAGTACAGGCTCACCGTCAGGACGATTCCCATTCCGGCCAGGGGAACGGCCAGGGGGCGGTAGCGCCGCCACCAGGGAGGCGGCAGCACGGAGAAGGAGAGCCCCACCGGTTGGCTCCAGAGGCCGGCGTCGTTGACAGCCTGGACTTCGAAACGATAATCGCGCGCCTGAAGGCCGGCATAATGTACCGAAGGCCGATCGGTTTCGATCCATTCCGAATTCAACCCCTCCAGCCTGTAACGGAACTTCATGGAGCGGGTCTCGCGATCGACCCCCGTGAAGGAAAAAGTCAGGTCTTTGCGGACCGACGGAGAGGGGTTCTTCTCTCCCTTCGAAGAAGGTTCCCGGCCTTCGGAGACTTGGAGTCCGGTCAGACGGGCACGGGGGCGGCGGCGTGGACTTTCCCGCGAAGGACTTTGCTGGAGCTTGCCTTCCGGGGTCTCGACCGTATCCTGCGCGGTCTCGGTGGGCGCGAGTGTGCCAGAGATTGCGTCCACGGGATTCACCTGCAGGGGGTAAGGCCCGGCACCCTCCACCGAGACGGGTGGGAGGGGCTCGGCACCGTCCGTCTCGATGCGCAGGGCTCCCGAATCCCCGGAGTCCAGATAGAGGCCCCCTCTCTCGCCAGGGGAATGAGGCAGGATTCGATATCTCAGCGTGAAGGGGTGAAACCCATAATGATCCCGGCCGCAGTCGATCTCTGGAACGGCGCCGCTTTCGCCAAGGTAGCCGTCACAGCCGGGCACAGATACGCGTGGATTGACCGGCATCTGGGCCGCGGCAACAGACGGTAGGCGGGCGGTGAGGAGAAACAGTACAAACGCCGCCCGCCCCCTAACGAAAAACCCCATGGAACGGAGCGCCATGGAGTCATTCTGCGGGGAATGGAAAGAGAGGGACAGCCGCATGATCATGCGGTCTCATAAGAGGCCTTTGCGCAGGGCCTTGGCCACGGCCTCGGACTGAGAATGGGCCTGGAGCTTCCGGTAGATCTTGCGGATGTGGAAGCGCACCGTGTCGGTGCTGATGCCGAGGCTGAGGGCGGCGGTCTGGTAGGTGTTGCCGGCAGCGAGGCCGCGGAGGATCTCCCGCTCGCGCCGAGTCAGGAGGCCGCCGTCCTCTCCGCCAAGGTTTCCCTCCTCAGAGCGCGGCGAGGTCTCCACCTTGAGGGTGCGGAGCACCTCCACCACGCGCCGGGCGATGTGGGAGCTCATGGGCGAGCCCCCCTCATGGGCCTCCCGGATGGCCTCGAGGAGCCGGGCCGGCAGAGTCTTCTTCACCAGATAGCCGCAGGCCCCGGCGCAGAGGGCTTCGAGGACGAGATCGTTGTCCTCGTGAACGGTGAGCATGAGAATGGGAAGCGTCGAGAGCATCTCCCGCGCCCGGCGTGCCCCATCGATGCCGGACATGCCGGGGAGGCCGATGTCGAGGAGGAGGACGTCCGGGCGGGTCTCGGGGAGCCGGCCGAGCATCTCCTCGCAGGTCCGCCAGGCCCCCGCGCAACGGTACCCCGGCGTGCCGTCGATCAGGGCCGTGAGCCCTTGGCGGGTCTGGGTCTGGTCCTCGACGAGAGAGACCTGGATCGTGGCCATGGCTGTCTATTACGAAAAGACCGTAGAGAGGTTTGCGCCAGGGCTGGAAAAGCCCTCTCCAGCCCGTCTCTCCCGGAGTCGCTGACAGCTTCGTTGTCCGGTTTGGGTCGTATTCTACGCTTGTGGGGATGAGCACGCACTATCGCACAGGAAGCCGAAGAGCGGTCAACAGATACTCTCCAATAAGATACGTCCCATGGGACCGAAGACCGGCCTTACCCTGCTCTTGGCCTGCGCCGTCTGGCTCTCCGGGTGCCAGCCGAAGAGCGACCCGAACGTCCTCATCCTGGTGATCGACGCCCTGCGTCCCGATCATCTCGGATGCTACGGATACGCGCTCGACACCTCGCCGGCGATCGACGGGCTCGCCCGGCACGGCATGCTGTTCACGGACGCCACCAGCCTCTCCAGCTACACGCGGGCCGCGGTCCCCTCGATCTTCACCTCGGTCCACCCCGGCGCGCACGGCGTCCTGAACCAGGGAAAGACGGTCGAGGTGCTGAGCGACGAGTACCAGACGCTCGCCGAGACCCTGAAGGAGCGCGGCTACGCCACCGCGGCCTTCGCGCCGAACCCCTCGCTCCATCGCGCTTTCAACTTCGACCAGGGCTTCGACCTCTACGACGACGACTTCCAGGTCGCCGGCCCCAGAGCCCAGGACATCGAGACGGCGCGCAAGATCAACGAGCGAACCCTGGCCTGGCTCCAAGCCCACCGAAAGAAACCTTTCTTTGCCTACCTCCACTACCGGGACGTGCACGCGCCCTATGGCCCGCCGCTACCCTACGATCGCATGTTCGATCAGCCGGACAAGCGTCCGTTGACCGAGGCCGAGTACAAGTCGCAGCCTCCCGACGTGAGGCGCCCGCACCGCTACCAGGACCTCGGCTCCTACGTCGAGCAGTACGACGGCGAGATCCGCTACACCGACGACCATCTCGCCCGGTTCCTCGACACCCTTTCGAAAGAGGGTCTCCTGGATGACACCGTGATCTTCCTCACCGCCGATCACGGGGAGTCGTTCCTGGAGCACGGCTCCTGGACGCACGGCACCGGCCTTTACGAAGAGTTGACGCACGTCCCCCTGCTGCTCGTGCTCCCCAAGGAAAAATACAAGGCCCAGCGCGTGGCCGTACCCGTGCAGACGACCGACATCTATCCCACAATCCTCGATTTGCTGGATGCGGAGATCCCGCCCGGTCTCCAAGGCAAAAGCCTTCTCGACGCCATCCAGGGGCGAGCGAACCCGAACCGTCCGGTGTTCAGCGAAGCCCTGGTGAGCCGGCGCCTCCGGCCCTGGAGCTTCGGCCAACTGGCCGCCGTCCGTGCCGGTGGATGGAAGCTCATCTACAACCGCTGGAGCCGGAAAGGTGAGCTCTACAATCTGGCCCAGGATCCCGCCGAGACCCGGAACCTCGCGGACCGCGAACCCGAGCGGGCACGGGACCTCCTCCGCCTGATCGCCACGCAAGACCGGGAGAACGCAAAGCGGAGCCATCGCGTCCAGGGAACGGAAGAGCTTCCAGAGAACGTGATCGAAGGGCTCCGCTCCCTCGGCTACGTGCGCTAGCCGTCAAGAAGCTTCGTCAAAGGGACTCCGGGCGGAATTTGAATAGTCCGGTGCTTCAGCGCCATATTCCCCACTTGCTGAACGCGGAGGAGGAGGGAATGACTCGTTCCCCCTCCATCAACAGGCGTTCCCTGCGGGGAATACGATCAAAAGGGGTTGTAGAGAGACGTTCCCTGTTTGCTCGATCTCATTCCCCCTGGGGAACAGAGCATTCCCCGTCCTCCGCCGTCAAGAGAGGGGGGAATGCTCTGTTCCCCAGGGGGAATGCCTCGTTGGAAGGTCTTCGAGTCTCATTCCCCGGAGATTTCGACACGTTCCTGTGGGGAATGCGCTGGAGGAGTGGGGAATGCCTCATTCCCCGTAGCGTTCAGCCCATTCCTATGGGGAATGGGCTGTTCCCCTTGGGAATGGAAGCTCTACGCCTCTTCTCCCTCGACGGCCGTCCGGATTCAGACGCCCAGGCGCTTGGCCTTGCGCCCGGCCCGGGCATTCAGAGCCCTTCGGGGTAACGGGTGTCCACGTTGGCCGCGGAATTGACCATCTCCTTGGCCGCCGCCACGTAGGGAAGCAGGGAGACCAGGCTCCCCTTGACCATCTTGAGCTTGCCGCGCACGAGGCCGGGGATGGGATCGAGATCACGGTCGAGCACTTCTTTCCAGATCCGCGGGTCGGCGCCGATGACGTAGTGGGCGCGCTCGAGGTCGGCGGGCTGGGCGGCGCGCGCCTCGCGGCAGTCTCCCTCGAAAAGGTCGAGATAGACGGAGCGCTCAGGCAGGCCCAACTCGGCGTTGGCCTTCATGGTGAGGACCATGGGCCACTTCCAGGTACGGGCGGCCTTGCGGTAGTCCTCGTTGGCGCGGATCTGGTCCCCGCAGGCGACCGCCCACTCATGGGTGAACATTTCGTAGGACATGAGAAACCTCCTTCGCCCTTCTCGCAGTGGCCATCGTATCTCTCTTGGGCAGCCCTGGAAAGACAGTCCACCCGCCGCAGTCCCACCGGCAGCCGGATCTCGCCTAATATTCTTCTTTGCTGTTATACTAAGGAAGTCCAGGGATCGGGTGGGTAACCTGCCGCATGGCGGCGATTCTCAGGAGCTCGCGCATGAAAAGCTCATCCCCCAGGTCCATCCTGCACGTTTTGGGTCTCTTGACGCTCCTGCTGCTGACAGCAAGACCGGGTACCGGCACCATTGCTCGCATGGCTTCCGACGTGGAGCTGATCCAGAGCTCCCGCCTCATCGTCCAAGGGCAGATCCGCTTTTTTTTTTATGATAAGTATTCCTACTAGATCTACAC
>CAXTNS010000019.1:2907-12744 GCA_964245465.1 uncultured Thermoanaerobaculia bacterium | reverse complement strand
GTCCAGAAGCACCGCCATCGCCGTTCCCATCGCCCCGGCGCCCACCACCGCGGCGCGGCGAAGGGCCGGCAGTCCGCCGAGCCACTCCCACTGCAGCTCGACGCAGGGCCAGATCCGCTCGGTGACCTCGCAACAGAATGCCGACAACATCTACACCTATGCCGAAGTGGACGTTGAGCGGGTCTTCAAGGGACAGGTCCGGAACCGCCGGATTGTCGTCAAGCAGCTCGGCGGCACCGTGGGCGACCTCACGGTGGGGATCGACGGATCTCCGAGCTTTCGGGAGGGAGAGCGGGTGTTGCTCTTCCTGGATATCTGGCCGGACGGAGCGTTGAGAATCGCCCACCTTTTCATGGGCAAATACGACGTGATCCGGGATGCCACGAGTAGCAAGACCCGGGTCGAGAGAAAGATCGATGGTAAAACCACGCATCTCCTCCAGAAACCGGACCCGGAGGAAAGCACGCAAACAGCAGATCTCTTCCTGTTTCAGGAAAAGATCGCGAGCTTCGTCCGGAGCCAAGAGGGGAGCACTCTTGACCAGATGAAGGAGAAGGTCGTCGAGGTGCCCGGCGAGTACCGCCCGGCTCCACGCAATGGCAAGGGGGCCCTCCAGTCCACCACCAGCAAGTTCGTGCTGCTCCTCGACGGCAACGTCTATCGCCGCTGGTTCGAGCCGGACAGCGGCCAGGCCGTGGGCTTCTGGTTCAATCTGACTCAGGCTCCCAACGGCAATGCCTACAACAGCCTCATCAACGGGCTGAACGCCTGGAACAACGTGGAGACGAGCAGGATCGTGCTCAGCTTCGCGGGGTACACCAACGCGGGTGGCTTCTTCGCGGACTCCCTCTCGACGATCTCCTTCGGGGACCCCCGAGGCCAGCTCCAGGATCCCGGCCCTGGCTGCGGCGGCATCGTGGCAGGGAGCGCGTACGTGAGGCGCAGCAATGAATACAGGGTCGTCAACCGCGTGGGGTTCTACCGGATCCTCGAAAGCGACGTGGTCTTCAACAACGGCTGGGGCACAGGCGCTTGCCCGTTGTTCGTCGACGACCCTTCCACGAAGGTCATCGAGGAGGTCGCGGCCCACGAGCTCGGCCACTCGATCGGGCTCGGGCACTCTGATGCCTGGGATCCCACCATGCGCGCGACCATTCACAACAATGGCCGGGGAGCATGGCTCAGCATCGACGATGTCTCGGGTGCCACCTTTATCTACCCCGAACCCGGCAATCCCATTGACAATCCCCGTTATTACACGGGCTGGCACTATCCTGACTGGCTGAACCGCGGGCCGGACCCGGGCGGTTGGAGCGCTTGGACCAACTACGTGGCCGGGTGCGGCGGTGACACCGCGTGCATGGCTTTCAGGCGCAAAGACCTTCCACTCGGGTTCGTTCAGTCGCCCGAGTTCCAGCAGAGGGACCCGAGATTCAACGTGGCGAACTACGGCACCCCCGCCTACAACCAGGCTTTCGTGGAAGAGTGCTACCTCCGGTACTGGAAGCGCCCGTTGGATTCGACGTATTGGGTGAGCTATCTGAACTCTCAAGGGTCCCAAATCAACAACGAGCACTACAGGACGGTGCTCGACGCCTTCCTCACGAGCAACGAGTACCGGGCCCGTTTCGAGCGCAATCTCTGCAACCCTCACGACGAGCAGGTCTGCTACAGCCAGGGGCCGAACTGGTCTTGGAACGCCTCGACGTGTACGTGTGAGCAAATCGGCTGCAACGATCCATTCGGCCAGCAGGACTGCTACAACCGGGGGGGCGGCTGGTACTGGGACGACTCGGCATGCACGTGCCAGTGCGATCTGCGCCCTGTCTATCTATGTTACCAGTCTAATTGAAGACCCGGGTGGGCGGCTCCCCTTGAGCCCCCCACCCCTTGTCTTTCTCACGCCGCGAACAGCCAGGTCAGCTTCAGGATTGCCTGCCGGTCGCGCTACGTGCGCCGGCCGAGCCCCCGAGCGTCCCAAGTCTCGTTGAAGACCAGGAAGACGTCCGCGCCCGGCCGGTAGCTCCAGTTGAGCCGCACGTTCATGGACAGCAACTCAGCCGCGTCGCTCCACTGGACGAAGGCGGCGGTCGAGAGGTCCGGCGTCAGGGCGAGCGTCAGCCGCTGCCGGAAGAGGTTGGTGCGTTCGATGATCTGTTGTACCAAATAGGCGGGATTGTCTTGATGAAGGCGGTGTAAAAAGAGCGTTTACGTTTGGATCACAACTTGATTTTACATTCCCTTGACGTTCCCTCTTGCTTTCCGCGGCGGTGTCCGGTATGAATGCCGCCTGTTCCCGGAATACGGACCATGGCAGACCACGACCATGCCTACAAGCTGCTCTTCTCCCACCCCGAGATGGTGGCCGATCTGCTGCGCGGATTCGTCCACGAGGACTGGGTCGGCGACCTCGACTTCTCCACGCTCGAGAAAGTGGATGCCAGCTTCGTCGGCGACGACCTGCGCTTCCGGGAAAGCGATCTCGTCTGGACGTAAGGGCGCTGGTGGAGCCGGTCCCGGGAGGTTTGAACTTTTATCGGCCTCAGTGCCGGTACCTCCTGCTGGACGAGCACCGGATCGCGGAATCGGAGCTTCCGTCCTTGCGCAACCTGGTGGCGGCTCTGTTCCGGTTGGAGCAGAGCCGGGGGCTGGAGCGGGTGCGACAGGTCACCGCGGCGCTCCTCGAATGGCTGCGGGACCCGGAGCAGGCAGGGCTACGGCAAGCCTTCGGGATCTGGCTCTCGAAGGTCCTCCTGCCAACAAGGTTACCCGGCGTCACCGTCCCCGAGGTCATGGATCTCAAGGAGGTCAACACAATGCTTTCCGAACACGGCATCGATTGGACCCTCGAGTGGAAGCAGGCGGAGAGAGAGGAGGGGATGAAGAAAGGACTCCAAGAAGCCCGCACCGCTTTCCTGGAGCAAATCGAGCAGCGTTTTGGAGCCATCCCCGACACGGTCCGCCAGCGGGTCGAGGCCATGCACTCCATTCGGGAGATCATGCAGGCCGCTGTTCGCGCCGCCGCCGCTCCTTCCCTGGACGCTCTCGCCTTGTTCTGACCCTCCGGCGCGGACCAGCGCCCCTCGCCGCCTTTACACGCCCCACCCGACGGCGATATTGTGTTCCCAACAATCCACTCAGAGCGGTGCTGGAGGAGCCATGCCTTTTACGCTGAACGGCTTCGGGACGATGTACTATGGGCGCCGCGACCCGTCGGTCGTGCAAGGGACGTGCTCCTCCTGCGGGCGGCTGACCCGGCTTTCTTCGTATGAGACCCGGGAGTGCGTCTGCGCCATCTATATCCCGGTCATCCCTCTGAAGAAGTACCGCATTCTCAACGACTGCGCCTCCTGCCGCCGGCACCAGCGGATCCCGCTCGCGGAATTCAAACAGCATCTGGAGAACGAGATCGCTCCCCTGCGGGCCGCGGTCGAGCGGGCGCCGGCCGATCCCGAGGCGCGGGTCCGCCTGATCGAAGGGCTGATGGGGTACCAGATGTACGTCCAGGCGGAGGCCGCCGCCCGCGAGGCGCTGAACGTCCATCCCGGCCATGCTGGGCTCAACCGGCTCATGGCCCAGTTCCTGGCCCTGCGCAACGACCTCGCGGGGGCCACGCCGTTCTACCGCCAGGCCGCGGCCGCGGCGCCGAAGGACCCGGAGATCCGCTTCGCCCTGGGACGCCACCTGCTGGCCCGGGGCGAGAACGCCGAGGCCGTGCGCGAGTTGGGCGACGCCTGGCGGCTCGCTCCGGACAACAGCCAAGCCCTCTATCTCATGGCCGAGGCCCTGTTCAAGGAGAAGCGGTGGGGCGAAGCGCTGGACGCCTATCAGCAGGTCGCCATGCGGCATCCCGAGATGGCCGAGGACCGCGACCTGCTGCGGCAGATGAGGCAGTGCAAGGAGGCCCTCGGCTTTCCCCTCACGGAGGCCGAGCGCAAGGCCGGGCGGCGCTGGTGGCCGTTCGGCGGCCGCCAGAGCAAGAGGAAGATCAGCGCCGCCGGCACGGCGTCGACGGCCGCGGACCTCAAGCGGGTGGCCGCGCTCCTGGCCATGGCCGTCGGCGGGCTCGCCGTCGTCGGCCTCGGCATGGCTCTCTGGAAGCAGCGGCACGACGACCTCTGGGTCGACAACGGCCTGGCGGTACCGGTGCGCGTCACCCTGGACGGCGAGACGTTCGCCCTGACGCCGGGCGCCCATGTGCTCAGGACCGTGGCTCCCGGCGACCATCCCATCGTGGTGACCGACGTTCAGGGCCGGGAGATGGAGCGGTACAACGCCCGCATCGCGAGGCTGGACCTGGTGGACGCGCTGGTCGCGGACCGCCTGTTCGTCTACAACGTGGCCGAGGCCCGCGCCTATCAGCGCGAGGAGATCGGCTACGCCGAAGCGGCCGAGAACCAGACCTACCGCCAGACGATCGTGGCCTTCCAGCGGTTCTTCCAGCAGGACGACGTCGACTTCGCCTTCCAGAAGCCGCCGGAAACGATCGAGAGCAGCTCAGGCTCCAAGGTAGAGACGCGGGTCGCCTTCCATCCCACCGAGCTCGACGCCAACCAGGTGGCCATGGTCTTCTTCGGCGAAGGCAAGATGGACCAGGCCATGGACGCCCTGCACCGGGCTCTGAAGGTGGAGCCGTGCTCGACGCTGGTCCGGTCCAATCTGCAGCACGTCCTCAGCTCCGGGCAGCGCCATGAGGAGGCCGAAGCCGAGGCCCGCAAGTGGATCGACGCCTGCCCGGACAGCGGCGTCGAGGCCCATCGCGCCTATCAGGAGGCCCGGCTTGCCCTCGGACGCCGCGACGAGCTCCTGGCCGAGTACAAGGCCCGGCTCGCCGCCGGAACCGGCAACGGCGCCAATCACTACCTCTACGCCCGCCTGCTGAACGACCCGGAGCAGTCCATGCCCCATTACCAGGAGGCGATCCGCCTCAAGCCCGGGATGTCCTGGGGACGGGTGGGACTGGCGAACGACCTGATGTCGCTGGAGCGGGACGCCGAGGCCGCGGAGCACCTGGAGCAGGCCCTGCGGGCGCCGGACCACGACTCCTCCATCCCCGTGATGTATGCCATGGCCGCCATCGGGGCCGGCTCGGCGGACCACGCGAGCGAGGTGCTGGGCTCGCTGGGCGACGATGCGGAGGACCCCTACCTCTGGCAGGCCCGCTGGCTGTTGCTGCTGGCCCGGGGCGAGTACGACGCCGCCGCGAAGCAGCTCCAGGCCCGGACCCAGGAGACCGGCGACCGGGATCCGGAGACCTGGCGACTCAAGACCCAACTCCTCCGCCTGCAAAGAGACGAAGAGAGCCTGGGCAAGACTCTGGCCGAAGGGCGGCTGTTGCCCGGCCTGAGGGGGCTCGCGGCCACTTTCCGGCAGGAACGGGCCTTGGCCGCCGGGGAGTGGAACGAGGCCGCGGCGGCCCTCGATGGGCTGGAGCCGGCGGAGGTCTCCCATGCCGACAAGCTTTTCGCCGGCCTGGCTCTCCTCCTGTCCGGCGACCGGGAGAAGGCCAGCCAGCGTCTCGCCGCCCTTGACGCGGAGCTCGCCGAGAACGAGGGGGACGCGGACAACGCGGCCCTCCTGGTCATGACGCGGCACCTGGAGGGGCGGGCGAGCGCGGACGCCGTGCTCGACGCCGCCCGCCGGGCCGGGTTCCGAATGCTCCCCCACGCCTACTTCGTGCTCGCGGGCGCGAGGGAAGCGGCCGGCGACGCCGCGGGCGCCCGGGCCCTCTACGAGAGGAGCCGCCGGACGGCCGTCGACCTCGATGTGCCCTATGCCGCGGCGGCGGCCCGGGCGGCCCTCAAGGAGGGGTAGGCCGGTCCGGCACCCCGGACTTGTTCGGATATGCCGGTGCCTTGGGCACCGGCACGGGCTCGGCCTTGATCTTCTCTTCGAGATAACGGAGGGCGGCGTCAAGCTGGGCGTCTCCCCCGTTGAAGGTGGCGTGGGGGAGGTTGTCCACCACGATGTCGGGATCGACGCCGTGCCCTTCGATCAGCCAGACCCCGTCGGGACCGTAGACGCCGAACTCCGCGGCGGTCGCGACGCCCTTGTCCACCAGGACGTTGCTGCCCGAGAGCCAGATCTCGCCGCCCCAGGTGCGGGTGCCCAGCACCTTGCCCAGGCCCAGGCGGCGGACGCCTTCCGCGAAGGCCTCGCCGTCTGAAGACGTGCCCTCGTTGACCAGCACTACCAGGTGGCCGCGAAAGGCATACGGCATGTTCGAGAAGGGCTCGCCAACCCGGGGCTGCCACCAGAACCACGCCTTGCGCAGCAGCTTGGCCAGGAGCCAGCTCTCGATGTTGCCGCCGCCGTTGTTGCGCACGTCGAGGATCAGTCCCTGGCGGTTGAAAACGGGATAGAAGTCCCGCGCCCAGCTCGTATAGTCCTCCTTACCCATGGCCCGCAGGTGGACATAGCCGATCTGCCCTTTGCTCTTCTCCTCCACGTCACGCCGGCGCGAGAGCTCCCAGTCCGTGTAGCGCAGGTCCACGGCCTTCTCCGGCGAGACGGGCACCACCACCACGTCGCGCGACTCGCGGGTCTTGCCGTCCTTGACCCTGCGGAGCACCTGCCGGGCCGCCTGGTTGCGCAGCAGCAGGGAGGGATCGGCCACGGAGAGGGTCTCGACGCCGTTGATCGATTCGATGACATCCCCTTCGCTCACGTTCACGCCGGGGGCCGCCAGGGGAGAGGCCTCGGAAGGCAGGTCCGGATCGGTCCGGTAGAGACGTTCGACGCGGAAGCCACCCGCCGCCTCGTCGCGCGCCAGCGCGGCGCCCAGGGAGGCGACCTTGACCTCGTCTTCTCCTTCGCGGTACTGGCCGCCGCCCACGAAGGTGTGGAGGGCGGAGAGCTCGCTCACCATCTGCGCCAGGAGGTCGTCGAGCTCGCCCCGGCTGGTCACGCGCAGGGAGAGCGGGCGGTACTTTTCCAGCATGGCCGGCCAGTCGACGCCGTGCATCTTCAGGTCGTAGAAGTAGTCCCGCTCCAGGCGCCAGGCCTCGCGGAACATCTGCCGCCACTGCTCGCGGGGATCGAAGGCGAAGGTCCAGCCGGAGAGGTCCACCTTGGCCTCGTCCAGCTCCTCGGGCGCAGTCTCCCCGGCGTCGAAGGCGTAGAAGGCGTCCTCCTTCTGGACCAGCAGCTTCTTGCCGTCGGCGGACAGGCTGTAGCCGTCGACCCCCTCCATGACGGTCGCGGGCTCCTCGGTCTTTTCAGGATCGAAGGGGACCGTGAGGAGGCTGGCCACCTGCTCCTCCACGCCGGGCTTCACCGAGAGCCAGAGCAGGCGCTCTTCGTTGGCCGTGAGGCTCTCGTAGTTGCCGGGCGGCACGGGCACGGCGAAGAGCCGCTCCGCTAGGCCTTCGAGGTCGATCTCCACCTTGGGAGCCTTCTCTTCCTCCTCTTTCTCGTCTTTCTCTTCCGTGCCTTTCTCCTCGTCCGTCTCCTCCTCCTTGGCCGGATGGAGCTCGTCCGGCGGCTGGAAGGGTGAGCGGGTGTCCTTCTTCAGGGCCACGCCGAAGATCTGTGTGGTGGCGGTGAGGTACGGGTCCGGCTGGCGCGAGCCCCAGGGCGACTCGACGAGGGTTTTCAGGCTCCGGTCGGAGAGGAAGTAGATCCACCGGCCGTCCCGGCTCCAGGCGGGGCTCCAATTGTTGAAGCGGTCAGAGGTCAGGGGCACGGTGGCGCCCGTCTCAGCCCGGTGAAGGAAGATGCGGGTGAAGGAGTTGGATCCGGGCACGGCGTACGCGAGCCAGCGGCTGTCGGGCGACCAGGAGAGGTCCTGGAATTCGCCACCGGTGGAAGTGGCGATGCGGGTCTGCTTTTTCGTCTTGGTATCCAGGAGCCAGAGCTGCCAGTCTTTGTCGTAATGTGCGACGTAGCGGCCGTCGGGCGAGGCCACGGCCTCCCAGCGCAGCACCTTGCCATCGCTCGTGAGCTGCTCGGGCTTGCCCACGCCGTTGGCCGGGAGCTTCCAGACTTCGACCTCGCCCGTCTCGTCCGAGAGGGCGAGCACGGACTTGCCGTCCGGCAGGAAGCGGGCCTCGCGGTAGCGCACACCGGGCTTGCGGGTGGCCTCGACGATCCGCCCTTTCTTGACCGGCACCACGAACACCTGGCCGCGGGCCGTCAGCGCGATCCGGTCGCCCGTGGGCGAGAAGTCGGCGGAGGTGAGGAAATCCATGGGCTCCTTCACCCACTGCTCGCGCATCTGGTCGAAATCCGAGACGAGTTGGACCGGCAGTGGCGCGTCCTGATTCGAGGCCACGTCGAAGATCCTCAGGTCGGCCCCGAGCCGATAGACGATCCGCCCCTCGGAAAGGTCGGGCGTGGCCACGTCCCAACCCTTGTGGAAGGTGTGCTGCTTGAGATCGCCCCCGCTCTCGTTCATGGACCAGAGATTCATGGTGCCGTCGCGGTCCGAGACGAAGTAGACCCGGCCCTGCCACACCATGGGCGCCTTGCTGGTGCCGGGAAAGTCGGCCGTGAGCGCCGCAGCCTCGGCGTCCCCCTCGCGGAAACGCCAGAGGTTCTGGGCCGTGCCGCCCTGGTAGCGCTTGGTGTGGCTGCCCTGGAAAGGGAAGCGGGTGAAGAACAGGGTCTTGCCGTCGGGCGTGTAGCTCCCCTCGCTCGCCTGGGCCAGAGGGATGAGGGTCTTGCGCTCGCGGGCGGGATCGAGACGGATGAGTTGGACCGACGGCAGCCCCGAATAGTGGATGCTCGCGTAAAGGATCTCGCCGCCCGGCGTCCAGCCGATCACCCGGGTTCCCTCGCCCTCGAACGTGTGGCGCACGGGCAGGCCGCCGTCGGCGGGTATGGTGTAGACCTCGTCCGGCCCTTCGTAGGCGGCCGTGAAGGCGATCGTGCGGCCGTCGGGCGAGATCGCCGGATGCGTCTCCTCCGTCGGATGCGTGGTCAGCCGCGAGGCCACGCCGCCATTGCGGCCGACCTTCCAGAGGTCGCCTTCCGCGGAGAAGACCACGGTGTCGCCGTGAATCGCGGGGAAACGGTAGTAGCCGAGCTTCTCCTCGGCCCGAAGGACGCAAGGGAGGAACAGCAGGAAGACGAGAGCGCGGATTCGTCGCATGAAAAGGAGCCTCCAGAGGATCGAGGAGGGATGGTATCAAAAGGAAAGCTTCATGGCCCTCATCTTGCAACCTCTCCCCTGCCGTTCCGGATTCTCGGGACACAAGGGAGAACCAGCATGTTCAACAACATCGACCTGCGCGAGCTGGCGCAGATCTCCGGCCCCGAGCGGGCCTTCGTGAGCCTGTACCTCGCCACCCCGGAATCCATGAACGGCCTCAAGGGACGCATCGACACCATCCGCTCCCTCCTTTCGGACGAGCCCGCCGAGCTGGAGCATTTCGAAGAGAATCTGAAGATTATTGAGAAGTGGCTCACCGAGCACAAGTGGGAGACCGACAGCGTCTGCCTCTTCGTCTGCTGGGCCCTCGACTTCGTCCGCGCCTTTCCGCTGACGGTCGCGGTGCCGGACATGATCTGGGTGGACTCCTCGCCCTATATCCGTCCCATCGCTGAGCTTCAGGACGAATACGAGAACTTCGTCGTGGTGGCGGCGGACAACACCGCCTCGCGCATCTTCTTCGTCACCTCGGCCCGGGCGGACCAGGATGCCCGCGTCAAAGGGGACATCAAGAACAACGTCAAGAAGGGCGGCTGGTCCCAGAAGCGCTACGAGCGGCGGCGCACCAACGAGCTCGTCCACTACGCCAAGGAAATCGTGGACGTCCTGACCGAGATCGAGCAGAAAGAGACGTTCGACCGGCTTTTCCTGGTGGGCTCGCAGGAGACCATGGTGCAGATCGAGAG
>CAXTNS010000019.1:528-2897 GCA_964245465.1 uncultured Thermoanaerobaculia bacterium | reverse complement strand
GCGCCCTGACCGCGCCGCTCACGGCCAAGCGCGCAGGCAAGCAGAACGTGGACTTCAGCGCTGGCGACGATCAGATTTTCGACGCCGCGTTCGAAATGTTTTTCACCGCCGAGCGCGAGGCCGAATCCAGGCTCTGGGAAAAGATCAAGGACGAATATTGCCGCGGCGGCCTCGCCGTCACCGGTCCCGAGGACGTCTTGAAAGCCGTTACCGTGGGCCGCGTCGAGAAGCTCGCCGTCACCCGCGACGCCAAGCTCGCCGGCACCCGCTGCCGCGACTGCGAAAGCCTTTCGACGGGCTCGCGCGAGAAGTGCAAGGTCTGCGGCTCGGCGGACGTCTTCGCGGTCGATCTGGTCAACGAGCTCGTGGAGCTGCTGGCTTTGACCAGCGCCGAGGCGGACTTCGTGGATCCCATCCCGGGTCTCTCCGAGGCGGGTGAGGTGGCGGCTCTGCTGCGGTACTAGAGGGTATTAGAGATGGTCTCGCAATAGATACCTTCTCTTCGGTAAGGTACGACCCCATGAGCTGGACGACTCTCGCGGCCTCCGTGGCCCTGCTCGCCTTCGCGTCCCTTGCCGGGGCTTCCGGCCCGGAGACCTTCGGCATCCCCAACGCGACCTTCCCGGAGCCGGGAGTGATGGCGGCCGGGCAGCCGACCGGCGAGCAGCTCCAGCTTCTCGCCGAAGAGGGGTACAAGACCATCATCGACCTGCGTCCTGCCGAGGAGCCCCACGGCGTCGACGAGCCCGAGGCGGCCCGCCTGAACGGCATGACCTACGTGAACGTCCCGGTGACCCTCCAGACTCTGGACCAGGCCACGGTCGACAAGTTCCTGGAAGCGATGAAGAAGGCCAAGCGCCCGTTGATCCTCCACTGCGCCAGCTCGCACCGGGTGGGCGCCCTGTACTACGCCTGGCTCGTCCTGGAAGAGGACGTGCCTGCCCGGGCGGCGATGGCGAAAGCCAAGGCCGCCGGCCTGCGCAGCCCTGAGCTGGTCCAGAAGGTCGAGAAGCTGGTCTCCGAGCGCCGGCCGCCGGCCAAGAAGTAGCCGGCTCGCCCGCGGGTGCTATCCTTGCCCGTGGGTCTTCGCCAGCCTATGAACCTTCCGTTCCACCCTCGGCGGTCCGGCCGCGAGAGTGGGTTCTCGCTCGTCGAGGTCCTGATCGCTCTCGTGCTGGTGGGAGCGGCCCTGCTGATGGGCATGGGGCTCGCCCTCCAGAACCCGCGGATCGTCCGGCGGCTGGACGGCGAGCGCCAAGCGTTCCGCGCCATGGAGTCCACGCTCGAGGCCGTGCGCGCCGGGGTCATCCCGCTCCAGACGTCGAATCTGGACGGCTTCGTGACGGCCGTGGGCACTCCCGCCCAGAAAGACCTCAAAATCCACATGCAGGTCGACCCCGCCGGCACGCCCGGCCTGTTCCAGGTGACGCTCCGCGCGAGCTACAAGGTCGAGCAGCGAAAGGTCGAGAAGATGCTCCGAACGCTGGTCTGGAGCCCGCCGTGATGCTGCTCGATCCTGTAGGGGCGGCCCCGCGTGGCCGCCCTGTCCCGAGAAGATCGCCCGCAAAAAACAGGGCGGCCACGTGGGGCCGCCCCTACGGCGAGGCCGGCTTCACGCTGGTCGAGATCTGCGTCTCCATGGCCCTGCTCCTGGTGGCGCTCCTGCTCGCGGCACAGATCCTGATGGAGACCTCGCAGCTCTTCGCCGAAACGTCGGCCGAGGCGCTCGACGCTCCCGTGCCCCTGGTGACCGCGCGCATCCGCGCGGACGTCCTGGGCTCGACGGGTGTCTTCCCCATCACCGACGAGGACGGCACCCTGGACTCGGTGTCCGTCCAGGGCCTCAGCCGGCGGATCGTCTACCAGAAGGTGGGCGACGCCCTGTTCCGCACGGTCGTGCCCCTGAACGGCGACCCTCCGGAGAAGCCCGTTCTCCTCTGGCGCGGCGTCACGGACTGGTATTGCCGGATCCATGGCTCCAACCTCGTGGAGCTCGCGGTGGCCTACCACCGCCGGACCGTGCCCCACTCTCCGCTGCCCACCCTGCCCGGCCTGCGGGGACTGGCCACGGAGGAGCTGACGCAGAAGATGTACCTCCTCCCCCGCGGCGCCGGGTTGGGAGACACGTGGTGAGGCGCCATCGGTGCCGTGACGAAAGGGGCTACGCGCTGGTCGCGGTGCTCCTGGTGATCTTCCTGCTGTCGGTCGCCCTGGCCCTGCTGGGAGCCTCGCTCCAGCTCCGCATGCGGCTGGTCCGAGAGGAGGGCAAGGCCGTCATCCTGGGCGCGCTCTCGGACGCGGCCGTGGCCGAGGCCCTGGCCGGTCGGGGTCGATGGGAGGGAGTAGTGGCGGAGAGCCGACCGCAGCCC
>CAXTNS010000019.1:0-518 GCA_964245465.1 uncultured Thermoanaerobaculia bacterium | reverse complement strand
GCCAGCTATTCGGGCTCGCCCGAGCACGAGCTCGGCGGCGGCCGCATCGGCAGCCAGGTGAAAGACCTGGGGGCCGGGATCTACGACGTGGTGGCGACGGCCTCCTTCGGCGGCCGCAGGCGCGTGGTCCAGGCCGAGGTCGTCCGTGAGCCCGGCATGGCGCGGGTGCGCTTCTGGCGCCGCCTGCCCAGAAAGGCAGGCGGGGACGAGCCCCGCCCCTTCGAGGATCCGTCTACGGCGTGGGAGTGAACTGGACCTGGCCGCGGATCTCGCCTCCCGGGAAGAGATCGGTGTGGACGTTGGCGTAGATCACGCCGCCGCGCATGCCCCGCAGCACCGCGCCGAGATCCCCTTGGGGAACACCCTGAGAGGCCGCGCCGGTCACGTCGATGGCTCGGATGGTCCCCCTGAGCGTTCCATTGTCGGTCGGGCAGACCTGCGTGCCGAAGGGGCCGTTGCCAAGGTTGGAGCACAGGAACACCACGATGCCGCCGTTGACGTCCTTCTGCGCAAAGTGG
>CAXTNS010000018.1:23091-25142 GCA_964245465.1 uncultured Thermoanaerobaculia bacterium | reverse complement strand
GAGCACCCGGGCCGCGTCGGGGTCCGGACGGCGGTTGGTGCGCTCGTACTCGCGGCGGCTGGAGTAGGCGACATCCTCGATCTCGTGGGCGATCGCGGTCCTGCGGTCGTTGCGGGAGTCGTAGCGGTAGCGATCCTGATCCCGATAGTCCCGGGACTGCGCCTGAAGGGCGGGAGCCAGCGAGAGGGTCAGGAGGGTAGCGGCGATGACTGTAGTACGTCTCATTTGAGTTATCTCCTTGAGTAGCACCGGACCTAAGGGCAAGGCCGGTGCCAGGAGAAAAAACACGGAAAACAAATGACTTAGAGGCGGAAGAGTTCATGGGGTGTCCTCTTGGAAGGACAGAGGACGACTCCGTCCTATTCGCTCCACCGCAATCCAGGCTCGCCCGGCGTGGCGATCCCGAAGTGGTCCAGAAGGCGCAAGGTGTAGTGGTCGAGGAACCGGCCGAGATCCTCGCCGCCAATGTAGAAGGCGGGCACCGGAGGGAGAATCACGGCCCCGGCGAAGATCAGCCGGCGCATGTTCTCCACGTGGACGAGGCTGTAGGGCGTCTCGCGGAAGCCGAGGACGAGAGGCCACCGCTCCTTCAGGGCCACGGCGCCCGCCCGGTGGACCAGGGTCCGTGCCGAGCCCGAGGCCAGAGCCCCCAGGGTACCGGCGCTGCACGGCAGGACGGCCGTGCCCGTGAGCCGGTAGGAGCCCGAGGCGATGGGCGCGTCGAGGTCGTTGTCACGGTGGAGGACGATTTTGCCCCGGGTCTCAGGATCGCCTATCGCAGCCTCCGCCAGATCGCCGGCCCCGGTCCTCTCCGGTCCCAGCTCGTGCCGGAGCACCTGGCTCGCTCCCGCCGAGACCACGAGGTGGAGGCGCTCGATCTCTGGGTGGGACGCCAGCCGCCCCAGCACGTGCCGGGGCAGGAGCATCCCCGAGGCGCCGGAGACGAGGAGGGCGAGGCGGTGGGGCATAGGGCGATCCTACCCCGTCGCCTCACCCTTCCGCTCACCTACAGCGCGAAGTCCAGCGTATACACGTACCGCCCCCGCTGGACCGACAAGAGCACGCCGCCGCGGTCGAGGCCGCGCAGGATCTCGCGGCCCAAGGCCTCCGTCGAGTCGGTGCGTTGGCCGTTGGCGCCGAGGATGACGTCGCCCGGGCGCAGGCCCCGGCGGGCGGCGGGCGAGCCGTGCGTGACCCGCTGCACGGCGAGGCCGCCATTCACGGAGAGCCCGACCGTCTCATCGAGCACCCGCAGGCCCAACCCTTGGGGGGGACCGGCCGCTTTCAGACGGACCTTCACCGTCTTGCCACCCCTGTGGACTTCAATCTCGACCGGGCTTCCCGCGGCCGCCGTGTAGAGGGTGGTCGTCACGTCCTCTCGGCTGGTGACGGGATGGCCGCCGGCCGAAACGATCACGTCCTTCTCCTGGAGCCCGGCCTCGGCGGCCGGCGAGTCCGGGAAGACCTTGAAGACCAGGGCTCCCCGGCGCTCGGAGATGCCGTTGCGGCGCGCCAGCTCCGGATCCAGGCTCAGGAGCCGGGCACCCGTCCACAGCGGCTGCAGCTCGCCGAAGCGCAGCAGGTCGTCAATGACGCGCCGGGCACGGTCGGCCGGGATGGCGAAGCCGATGCCGCTCGCCCCCTGGATGATGGCCGTGTTGATGCCGATAACGTCGCCGCCAATGTTGACCAGCGGCCCGCCCGCGTAGCCGGGGTTGATCGAGGCGTCGGTCTGGAGGAAATCGGTGAACAGCCGCTCGCCCCGCTCCGAAGGGACGGTGCGCCCCTGAGCCGAGAGCAGGCCCGTGGTGACCGTATTCGACAGGCCGAAGGGGTTGCCGATGGCGATCACCGTCTCGCCAATCATCAGGTCGGAGCTCTTGCCCAAGGGGATGGCCGGCAGGCTGCTCGCCTTCACCTTGAGCACGGCGATGTCGTGGCCGGCATCGGTGCTGACGACCGTGGCGGTACGGGCGTTGGTCTCCCCGGCGAGGGTCACGGTGACCGACGTCGCGCCGTCGACGACGTGGGCGTTGGTGACGATGTAGCCG
>CAXTNS010000018.1:19388-23081 GCA_964245465.1 uncultured Thermoanaerobaculia bacterium | reverse complement strand
CCTTCACCTTGAGCACGGCGATGTCGGCGTCGCGGTCCGAGCCGAGCACGTCGGCGTCCAGCTCGCGGCCGTCGAGCAGGGTGACGGCGATGCGCGAGGCGCCCTCGATGACGTGGGCGTTGGTGACCACGATGCCGTTACGGTCGATGATGAAGCCCGAGCCCAGCGACTGAGCCGGGCGCTCGCTGCCAAAGCCGAAGAGGCCGAAAAAGGGGTCGACCTCGCGCACGGTGGACTCGGCGGAGATGTTGACCACGGCCGGAGCGACCTTTTCGACCACCGAGACCACGGGGGTGCGGCGAGCGGATTGAGGGGTTTGCGGAAAGGCTCCCTGGGTGAGCAGAAAGAGCAGAAAAGCACAGGAAAGCGTCGTCATCCTTCTCATGGGCGTAGGGTAGTATGGGAATCCCCACCGGGGGAATCGCCGTTGTCTCTCCCTGGAACCCCGCCTATCGGGGTCCATCCCTGAAAGAAACGCCCTGGAAGGCGCAGGGTTCCGAACCGAAAGGAGGTTCACTATCGTGTCCGTCCGAACCAGCCTCTTGCTCAGCAGCTTGCTGGCCCTGTCCGCGCTGACCGCAGGCACCACCATGGCCGGCTCCGCCGAGAATGACGTGTTTCCCTACAAGGTCCACAAGACAACTCTCGACAACGGCCTCCAGGTGGTCGTCATCCCCTACGACAGCCCCGGAACGGTGGCCTATTACACCGTGGTGCGCACCGGTTCCCGCGACGAGGTCGAGCCGGGCCACAGCGGCTTTGCCCACTTCTTCGAGCACATGATGTTCCGGGGCACGGAGAAATACTCGAAGGACGCCTACAACGAGCTCCTCAAGCGGATGGGCGCTGACTCGAACGCCAACACGTCCGACGACCGGACGGCCTACTACATCGTCGGACCGGTGAGCGAGCTGGCCACCATGATGGACATGGAGTCGGACCGCTTCCAGAACCTGAAGTACGCGGAGGACGCGTTCCGCACCGAGGCCCTGGCCGTGCTGGGCGAGTACAACAAGAGCGTGTCGAACCCCTTCCTGCCCATGTACGAGAAGATGCGGGACCTCGCCTACACGAAGCACACTTACAAGCACACCACGATCGGCTTCCTCGACGACGTCAAGGCCATGCCGGGCTACTACGACTACAGCCTGAATTTCTTCAAGCGGTTCTACCGTCCGGAGAACGCGACGCTCCTGGTCGTGGGCGACGTCAAGCCGCAGCAGGTCTTCGACATGGCGAAGAAGTACTACGGCGGCTGGAAGAAGGGCTACCAGACGCCGCAGGTGGAAGCCGAGCCGCCGCAGACGGAGGCCAAGAAGGCGCACATCGACTGGCCCAATCCGACGCGGCCCCATCTCATGATCGGCTACCACGCCCCGGCCTTCTCCACCACGTCCGCGGACTCGGCGGCCCTGGACCTGGTCGGCCAGCTCCTGTTCAGCGACTCGGCCCCCCTCTACCAGGAGCTGGTGGTGAACAAGCAGTGGGTCGACTTCATCGGCGGCGGCCCGGACTTCTCCCGCGATCCTTCCCTGTTCACGATCTTCGGGCGGGTCAAGTCCGAGGACCTCGTACCCAAGGTCAAGGAGACGGTCGACCGGTACGTGCAGGAGCTGGCGACGCAGCCCGTGGATCCGAAGCGGCTCGACCGCATCAAGTCGTACCTGCGCTACTCCTTTGCCCTGGGGCTCGATACCCCTGGCAGCGCGGCCGCCCAGGTGGCCGAAGCCATCGCCGCGTCCGGCGACGTGGACGCCATCAACCAGCGCTTCGCCCAGTACCAGACGGTGACGCCGGCGGACATCCAGCGGGTCACCCGCGAGACGCTCCGGCCCCAGAACGAGACCATGATCACCTTGTCGCACAAGGACGCCGTGGAGAAGCCGGCCGCGGGGAGCCAGGGAGGTGCCAACCATGACTAAGCCAAAGAAGTTGGCGGCCAGTATCGCAGGCATCGCCGGGGTCGGCCTCGCCGCGGCCCTCGTCCTGGGAGCAACCCCGGCGGCGGCCCTCGAAGTCGTGGCCCTGCCCAGCGACTCCCCCCTGGTCTCGGTCCGTCTTCAGCTCGCCGCGGGCTCGATCAACGACCCGGCCGGCAAGGAGGGGCTCGCGTCCCTGACGGCCCTGATGATCGGACAGGCCGGCACCCAGAACCGCTCCTACAGCGACCTGCTCGAAGCCCTTTATCCCATGGCGGCCGCGATCGGCACCCGCACCGACCGGGAGGTCACGCTGATCGCCGGCACGGTTCACCGGGACAAGCTCGCCGAGTACACGGCGCTCCTGGAAGAGGCGCTCCTCAGGCCCGGCTTCGCCCAGAGCGATTTCGAGCGCAACAAGGAGCAGCTCACCGCCTACCTCACCAACACTCTGCGCAGCAACGACGAGATGCTCGGCCTGGAGATGACTCAGCAGGAGGTCTTCGCGGGCCACCCCTATGGGCACGCCCCGGCCGGCACGGTGGCGGGGCTCAAGAGCATCACCCTGGACGACGTCAAGCGGTTCTACCAGGAAAACTACACCCAGGCCAACCTGATGCTGGGGGTCGCCGGCGGCTATCCTCAGGACTATGTCGCCCGGCTCCAGAAGAGCCTGGCCGCCCTGCCCGCGGGCCAGAAGGTCCGCAGGGACCTGCCTCAGCCGCCGCGGATCCAGGGCCGCAACTTCACGCTGATCGAGAAGGAGACCGGCTCGGTGGGCATCCACCTCGGCTTCCCGCTGTCCCTCACCCGGGCCGACGCGGACTACTACCCGCTCATGGTGGCCAACAGCTTCCTGGGCGAGCACCGCACCTCCCATGGCCGGCTGATGCAGCAGCTTCGGGAGGACCGGGGCCTGAACTACGGCGACTACTCCTACATCGAGTACTACCTGAGCCCGCCGTCCACCAACAACCCGACGCCGAACGTGCCGCGCCGGCAGCAGTACTTCTCCGTCTGGATCCGGCCGGTGGTGCCCACGGACGCCCAGTTCGCCCTGCGCGCCGCCCTCTCCGAGGTCCAGCGGCTGCGGGACAAGGGGTTGACGGAAGCGGAGTTCAACCTGACCCGCGACTTCCTCCTCAACTATTCGAAGCTCTGGGCCCAGAGCCAGGACGACCGGCTCGGTTTCCACATGGACAGCAAGTTCTATGGGATGCCGTACTACATCGACGAGATCGATGCCCGGCTCCGGAAGATGACAGTGGCGGAGGTGAACGCGGCGATCAAGAAGTACATCAACGTGGGCAACTACGACGCCGTGTTCGTGACCAGCAACGCCCAGCAGCTCAAGGACACCCTCCAGAAGGACACGCCGAGCCCGAAGACCTACAACGCCCAGCCGCCGACGGGGGTCCTCGAAGCCGACAAGACGATCCAGGCGCTCAAGGTCCAGCCGACCAAGATCGACGTCGTCCCGGTGGCGCAGGTGTTCGAAAAGTAGCTCTGTCGTACAAAGGGGCCCTCGCAAGGGGGTCCCTTCAGCTCATCCCGCTGAACCAGTCGTCGAACGAAACCGCGTTGATCAGCCGTACCTCCGGGACACCGGAGGGAGAGTGCGGATGCTGCGTTCGACAGGCAACCCAGTGCTCGGAAGCGGCCCGATCCCCAAGCAGATCACGCACCGCGAGCAGCGGTTTCAAGGTCCGGCGCTCTGTGAGAACCTCTGCCCATTTAGCCTCGATCAGGCGCACGCGGGTATTCTGCTCGATCA
>CAXTNS010000018.1:11929-19378 GCA_964245465.1 uncultured Thermoanaerobaculia bacterium | reverse complement strand
GTGGAGAACAGATGCCGCAGGAGAGTTGTCTTACCCGTCTGCCGTCCGCCGGTGACTACAAGGGCTGGGAACTGGCGTGCCGCGGAGAGAACCTGATCTGACAGCCGGCGGTTGATCCACATAGACGGGACTTTACAGCCTGCCAGGCGGGATAATCCAGCCTGCCAGGCTAGAATATCCGGAAATATCTCGGGGAGGAACCTAGCTCCACTTCCAGACCAGAGGGCACGGGCAGCTCCTGACCCTCTCTCCCCATCACTGATACGGCCGGCCGCGGAAGCGTGGCCTGGACGGTCTTGTCCGTGGCGCTCCAGCCGACGACGACCTCGGAGCCATCTTGACGGCGGAAGTGGAAGAGCCGGGCCGGAGGCGGAGCGGGGAGGACGGCTTCGAGGCGGGCGCCTTCCAGCTCCTTCACCAGAGTCTTCAGGGCGAAGAAGCTCGGCCTTCTGCGAGGCGGGTCCGTGGGGTCGGCCAAGCCGTAGCCCCGGGCCAGCACCTGCCACCAGAAAATCCGCTCGACCTTCCCGGTGCCCAGAGCGAGCAGGTAGTAGCGGACCAGATAGTCGGCCTGCGCCTCCTCGTCCACCGAGACGTCGCGACCCGCCGGCGAATGAGGCCCCTCCTTGAGCGGCCAGTTGACCTCCGTAATCCAGCAGCGGCCCGTGGCGTTCCTGGCCGTCTCGGCGATGGCCTTCAGCAGCAGCACCTTGGCGGTCGTATCGAGGCTCGCCTGCCGGTTCTCGGGTGCGCCCCGGCGGTCCACGTAAAGCAGGGCGGAGACGGCGTCGAAGCGGAAGCCGGCGTTTTTCAGGTTGAGCACGGCAGCCGTGACGTGGTACTCGAAGTCGATCACGGAGGGTCCTAGCAGCTCGACTCCGGGATAGGGTCTCAGGACCTCCTCCGCGGCCCGCGCCAGCGCCACGTACTCCTGAATGGTCCAGATCCCCCACTTGCTGCGGTTGATCGCCTGGCCGATCTGAAAGTGACGCCCGTAGGGGGTGAAGCGGGGGGCGATCTCCTCCAGAGCGCGTCGCCAGCGGGCTGGATCACGGACGAGGTCCCGGTTCTGCGGCAGGGCGAAGCTGACCTCCAGGCCCCGGGCGTGGAGGTTCCGCGCCAGCGCTTCCTCGTCGCCGTGGTCCTCTTCCCAGGAGTGGAGACGCAGCAGCACGTGGCGCACCCCCAGTTCCTCGATCAGGGAGAGCAGGGTCCCCGGCACCTCCGGCCAGGGACGGACGGCGACGCCGATGCCACGGAAATCGACGGGCTCAGCATGGAGGCTCCGCTGAAGCTGCCGGTACCGCCGCCAGATGCGCGGCAAGGCCCCGGCCAGAGCGGCGGCCTCAGTGGTGTGGGCTCCAGCGTCGGCCGCCCGCACCCGCAGCTTGTCGAGCCGCCCTGCGTGCTGGTGGGGCTGGTCCGAGAGGTGGTCCCAGACGATCCTGTCCCGGGCTCCGGCCTCCTTCGGAGCGTCGGGGATGTGAGCGTGCACACCGCGCGGCACGAGCAGCCGCTTCACCCGGTCGCGCCAGCCGCGCAGGGTCTTCTTCGACTCGTTCTTGAAGACGAACCCCTGGTGATAGGCGAGATAGAGACCCCGGTGCTCGGGCCGGCCGCCCCAGTAGCTCGCCAGGAGCAGATCCTGGTGCTCGGGCCGGAACAGGGCGAGGCGCGAGAGGTCGCGGAGACGCTCCGAGGTGCTGGGCGGCCGCCCGAACCGGGTACGGTTGAGATCGACCAGATACAGAGCCGTGGGCCGGCCCTCCGCACCGAAGCGCAGCAGGACGTTGCCCCCCGACAGGTCACGGTGCCAGAAGCCGGCGTCGTGCAGCCGCCGGATCGTCCTACCCAGCTCCTCGAGGAAGGCCCGGAAATTGACTTCGGGAAACTTCGCCGTCTCTTCTCCAGTGTTAGCGGCACGGAAGAGATACCGCGCCTCGACCACGTCCGCCAGGTAACGGCAGACGTAGAGGGACGGCCCCGTCTCGCTTGCGGACTCGATCCGCATCACCGGCTCGGGGGTCGCGAGGCCCGCGGCGAGGAGTGCCCGGGCCACCCGCCAGCTCTTCCCGGCCTTGCTCCCCTGGAACCGGCGCTTCAGCCGGTCGCGGGTGCCCCGGTTGCGGAACTGCTTGACCATCACCTCGACCGGACCTTCGTCGGTCTCCAGCCGGGCGGTGTAGAGGTAGTTGCGTCCCCAGTGCAGGGTCCTGGTCGCCGAGGCGGGATCGGTCAGGCTGCGCACGGCCGTCGGGAGGTCGGCGGGGCGGAGCTCGGCGTCCAGCTCGCCGGTCCAGCCGGGGATCGCGAAGGGCTCGGCCCGGATGGGTCAGACCTCCACGACGTCGAAGCGCTCGTGGTGCAGCTCGGGGTCGCTCTGGAGGAGGAGGTGGACCCCGAGCGAGCGCTCGAGCTCGTCGAAGATGGCCCGCTCCTCCTGTTGCAGGGCGCGGGCGATTTCAGGGTGCACGCGCAGGAGGAGCTCCGAGTTGCCGATCCGGCCCCGCAGGTGGAGGAGCTCCTTCCTCAGGTTCAGGCAGATCGTGGCGATCGACTTGACGCGCCCGCGCCCGGAGCAGTAAGGGCAGGGCTGGGTGAGCAGGCGCTCCAGGTTCGCCCGGCTGCGCTTCCTGGTGATCTCCACCAGGCCGAACTCCGAGATGTTGAGCACCTTGGTCTTGGCCCGGTCCTTCCGGATCTCGCTCTCCAGGCTGGCGAAGACCTCCTCCCGGTGGGCGGCCTCCACCATGTCGATCAAATCGATGACGATGATGCCGCCCAGGTCGCGCAGGCGGATCTGGCGGACGATCTCCTGGACGGCTTCGAGGTTGGTCTGGAGCACCGTCTCTTCGAGGTTGTTCTGGCCCACGAAACGGCCGGTGTTGACGTCGATGGCGACCAGCGCCTCGGTGGGGTTGATGACGATGTAGCCGCCGGACTTGAGCCACACCTTGCTCTTCAAGGCCGCCTCGATCTGCTCCTCGATGCCGAACTGCTCGAAGAGGGTCGCCCGCTGGCGGAAGAGCTTGACCTTGGCGACCAGGCCCGGCTGCACCTGGTCGAGGAACTCGACGATGCGCTCGTAGGTCTCCTCGCCGTCCACCCAGAGGACGGCGAAGTCCGACCGCAGGAGATCGCGCACCACCCTCAGGGCCAGGTCGAGGTCCTGGTGGAGCAGGGTGGGAGCCGAGACCCGGCCGGCCCGCTGGCGGATCTTCTCCCACAGCTTGGAGAGGTAGACGAGGTCGCTCTCGAACTCCTCCCGCCCCTTGCCCTCGCCGGCCGTGCGCACGATCAGGCCGCCGCTCGACACGGGGAGCTGGTGGAGGATGCCGAGCAGCCGCTCGCGCTCCGTTTCGTCCTCGATGCGGCGGGAGACGCCGAAGTGGCGCACGGTCGGCAGCAGCACCAGGTAGCGGCCGGGCAGGGTGACGTGCGTGCTGATGCGCGCGCCCTTGTTCGGCAACGGGTCCTTGACCACCTGGACGATGATCTCCTGGCCCGCCTTGAGCAGGTCGTCGATCGAGGGGGTGGGGGAGCTCTGCGGGTGCGCCCCGAGGTCCTCGGAGCGGGCGTCGTCGAGCTCCAGGTCTTCCATGGCCTCGACGTCCGCGGCCACGTCGCTCACGTAGAGGAAGGCGTCGCGCTCCAGTCCCACGTCCACGAAGGCGGCCTGCATGCCGGGGAGCACCCGGGTTACCCGCCCCTTGTAGACGTTGCCCACGAGCCCCCGGTGGCGGTGCCGCTCGACGAAGATCTCCGTCAGGCGGTCGTCCTCCAGGACGGCGATCCTCGTCTGGTGGGGATCGCTCTCGATGAGCATCTTGAGGCTCATGGCGGCCCCTAGATTATCTGATTGGCTACCGATTGACGTACCTTCGGATGTCAACCCCCAGGATGATCCCCGTCGAGATGATGTTGATCATGGTGAAGGAGCCGCCGGAGGAGAGGAACGGCAGGGGGATGCCGGTGTTGGGCGTGAAGCCCACCACCATGGCGCTGTTGTAGAGCACGTGGAAGCAGATAACCGAGACTAGCCCCACGACCAGCAGGATGCCGGCGCGGTCCCTGGCCCGGATGGCGATCCTCGCGGCGGAGGAGATGTAGACGGCGTAGAGTCCCAGCACCGCCGCCACCCCCAGGAAGCCCCACTCCTCGGCCAGAACGGCCAGGATGAAGTCCGTGTGGCGGGCGGGCAGGAAGCGGAGCTGGCTCTGGGTGCCCTGCATGTAGCCCTTGCCCAGGAGCTCGCCCGAGCCCACGGCGATCTTGCTCTGGCGCACCTGGTAGCCCGCCCCCAGGGGATCGGTCTCGGGCGCCAGGAAGGTGAGCACGCGCTGGCGCTGGTAGCCCTTCATGCCGAACATCCAGACGCCGGAGCCCACGACGAGCCCGATCAGGGCCGCCGTCACCAGGAGCCGCACGCGGACGCCCGCGACCAGCAGCATGCCGGCGAGGAGGGGGGCGTACATGGCGGCGCCGCCCATGTCCGGCTCGACGGCGACCAGGACCATGGGGACCGCCACGATGGCGGTGGCTGTCAACACCTGCCGGGTCTCCAGGACCCGCATGTTCAGGCCCGCCAGGTAGCGGGCCAGGAAGAGGCCGGTCGCCAGCTTGGCGAACTCGGACGGCTGGAACTGGAACGGGCCGATCTGCAGCCAGTTGGCCGCACCCCCGCGAACGACGCCAAAACCGAGCACGGCCACCAGGGCGGCGATCCCCAGCCCGTAGAGCACCACCGAGAAGTCCAGGAGCACGTGGTAGTCGATGCTCATGGAGATCAGGAGCAGGACGAGGCCGATGGCCACCCAGGCGGCCTGGCGCGGCAGATAGTCCACCGGCAGCTCGGAGCTGGCGCTGTGCACGGTGGCGAGGCCGATGGCGGCCAGTAGGAGGGCCGAGAGGATCAACCCGCCGTCGATCGAGGAGAGCAGCCGCATCCGCGGCCGGTCTTCATGGAGCGGGTGACTTCCCGTGATCGATCCCGAAATACTTTGCATAGAGAGCCTGCGCGATGGGTCCCGCCACCCTGGAGCCCCCTCCGCCGTGCTCGGCGAAGACCGTCACCACGAGTTCCGGATTCTCAGCCGGAGCGAAGGAGGTGAACCAGGCATGGTCGCGGTATTTGAACGGAAGGTCTTCGGGGCGTAGGCGCTGGGTATACGCAATGACTTGTACGGTGCCGCTCTTGCCGGCGATCTCGACCCCGGGCAGGCGGACCGAGCCGTAGCCGGTGCCCCCCGGCTCGTTGACCACCGCCCACATGCCGCCGCGCACGACACGCAGGGCATCCGGATCGATGGCCACGTGCTCGGGCGGCGGCAGGTCGGCGTCCTTGATCAGGTGGGGCTTGACCTTGTAGCCGCCGTTGGCCACCAGGGCCGTCATCTCGGCCATCTGGAGGGGCGTGATGAGCACAGGCCCCTGGCCGATGGAGACGGAGATCGTCTCGCCCGGGTACCAGGGCTGCTTGCGAGCCTTTTCGCTCCACTCTGGGTCGGGCACCAGGCCCTTCTTCTCGCCCTGAATGTCAATGCCGGTGGGCGAGCCCAGGCCGAACATGCGCGCATAGCGGGCGATCTTCTCGATGCCCATCTTCTGGCCCAGGGTGTAGAAGTAGACGTCGCAGGAGAACTTGAACGCCAGATGGGCGTTGACCATGCCGTGCCCGCCCCGGCGCCAGCAGCGGAAGGGGCGGCCATAGAAGGACTTGGCGCCCGAGCAGCCGACGGTGGTGTGCTCGTCGAAGATCCCCTCGGTGAGGCCGGCCGTCTCCATGATGATCTTGAAGGTCGAGCCCGGCGAATAGGTGTTCTGGATGGCCCGGTTCTGGAGCGGATGGTTGGGGTCCTCGATCAAGGCCTTCCAATCCTCTTTCTGCAGCCGCCGCGCGAAGAGGTTGGGGTTGTAGGAGGGCGAGGAGACCAGGGCCAGGATCTCGCCGTTGCGGGGGTCCATGGCCACCACGGCCCCGACCTTCTCCGGGCCGTCGAACCAGCGGGCGGCCTCCTGCTGCAAGTCGAGGTCGATGGCCAGCGTGAGGTTCTTGCCCGGCTTGGCGGGCACCCGCTTGTATTCTTCCAGCAGCTCGCCGCGGCTGTCGACGACCACGACCCGCTCGCCGTCCCTGCCGCGGAGCTGGGTGTCGTAGGTCTGCTCGATCCCCTTCTTGCCCACCAGGTCGCCCGGCTGGTAGGCGCCGTTCGAGTCCGCGATCTCCTGCTCCGTGGCCTCGCCCAGATAGCCCAGCAGGTGGGCCGTCTGCTCGCGGTGGCGGTAGAGGCGCAGGTGGTGGACCTCGACCTCGAACTCCGGGTATTCGAGCCCCTCGACGCCGAAGCGCGCCACTTGCGAGAGGGTCAGGTTCTCGGCCAGGAGAACGGGCTTGAACTCCGGGACCCCCCGGTAGCTGTCGAGGATCTTCTGAAGGTCGGCGACCGGCCGGCCCAGGATGCCGGAAGCGAACCACAGGCTGCGGCCGAGCTTCTCCGTCCGGCTGCGGTCGATCATCAGATTGTAGCTCGGGACGTTCTCGACCAGCAGGCGCCCCTTGCGGTCGTAGATCAGGCCGCGAGGGGCTTTGATCGGCAGCTTGCGCAGCCGGTTGTTCTCGGCGAGCTCGCGGTAGTAGTCGCCCTGGACGAGCTGCACGAACCAGAAGCCGGTGGCAATGGCCACCAGCAGGCCGGTGACCACGGCGGTCAGCACCCGCACGCGGCTGACCAGATCGTCTCGATGCTCTCGAACCACCTGCATGGAACCTGCCTCAACCCAGGCGAAGCCTGCTCATACGGCCCCGGCGCCCGGCATACCAGCTACCGCGCCAGCGGCGAGTCCCCAAAAAAACCAACAAACCCAAGAGCCCCCACCCCCCCCCCCCCAACCCCCCCCCCACCGGGCTGGGCAGCTCTGGCGCCGGCAGCAGCAGGAAGGCCAGGCCGGTCACGATGGCCTGCTGCAGCACGGAGGCGAAGCTCACCACCGCCAGGACCCCGGTCGGCCGCTGGATGACCAGCCGTTGCGCCAGGCGAGCCGTGACGTAGCCCACGATGGTATCAGCGAATCCGAACAAGCCGAAGAGCCCGCTGGTCAGCGTGTCATGGAGGAGGCCGGCCAGGAGCCCCACGAATAGAGCCGACAGCGAGTTGCCGCGCAGGCCGTGGAGCACTACCAGCACCAGGAATACGTCGATCACCTGGCCGAACTGGGGCCAGAGGCTCATGCCCACGAAGTGGACGAGCGCCGCCAGGACGACGCCGGCGAGAAACTTAAGGACTTCCACCGGGACGGCCCTCCTTGACCTTCTGCGGCACGGCTTCGTAGTCCAGCAGGTAGACCTGGTCGAGCGCGCCGAAATCGACCGCCGGAGCGAGTTGGATCCGGTGGAAGAGCTGCCCCCCCTGCTCGACGGACACCACGGTGCCCAGCGGGATCCCTCGCGGG
>CAXTNS010000018.1:10738-11919 GCA_964245465.1 uncultured Thermoanaerobaculia bacterium | reverse complement strand
GTGTTCCTTGACGTGGGGCAGGGCCTTGGCGGCGAGGGCCCTCATGTCGGCGTCCTGGCCACGCTCGGCCTCGGCCTCGAACTTGGCGGCGCTGTCCATGTGGATGACGAGCTGCGCCTTGGCATAAGAACCCGAGACGGTGATCACCCGGCCCACGAGGCCGTCGGGCGAGAGCACCGGCTGGTTGACCCGCGCGGGGGTGTCCCCGGTATAGAGAACCAGCGTGCGCAGCCACGAGGTATGGTCGACATAGACGATGTCGACGGCACGGATGCGCCCGGCGGGCGGGGTAGGGTAGCGCACGGCCGCTCCCAGCCGCAGCATCTCGCCCTCGACGTCGGTCAGCCGCAGCAGGCGCAGGCGCAGCTCCTCGACCTCCCGGCGCAGCCGCTGGTTTTCCTCCTGCAGCGTACCGCGCAGCTTCATGCCTTCGCGGGCGTCGCTCATGCCCTCCGGGATCGAGGCCACGCCGCGGGCCATGGGTCCCAGCAGGCGCAGCCCCACGGCCTCGAGCCGGGTCTGGCCGGCCCGCGCCCCCTGGATCGCCAGGAACACGAGCTGCCCGACCAGCACGACGATCAACACCCAGCCGGTGCGGCGCTCGTCCACGCTCTTGGATCCGGATGACCGGCCGGACTACCGGATGGAGACCTTGCGCAAGAGATCGATGTCCGACAGCACGCGGCCCGTGCCGAGCACCACCGAGGCCAGAGGATCTTCAGCGAGCACGACCGGCAGGCCCGTCTCGTCGCGCAGCCTCTGGTCCAGATTGCGCAGCAGCGCCCCGCCGCCCGAGAGCACGATGCCCTTGTCCATGATGTCGGCCGACAGCTCCGGAGGCGTGCGCTCCAGGGCCATGCGCACGGCCTCGACGATGGTGGCGACCGGCTCGGCCAGGGCCTCGCGGATCTCCTCGTCGGAGATCGTCAGGGTCTTGGGAACGCCCTCGACCAGGTCACGGCCCTTGATCTCCATCTTGAGCTCTTCCTTCAGGGGATAGGCCGAGCCGAGCGCGATCTTGATGTGCTCGGCGGTACGCTCGCCGATCAGCAGGTTGTACTTGCGCTTGAGGTACTGGATGATGCCGACGTCCATCTCGTTGCCCGCGATGCGCACCGAGCGGCTGTAGACCGTGACGGCAAGCGAGATGACAGCCACGTCGGTCGTGCCGCCGCCGATGT
>CAXTNS010000018.1:10131-10665 GCA_964245465.1 uncultured Thermoanaerobaculia bacterium | reverse complement strand
CCACGAGGAAGACCTCCGAGGCGCCGGCCCGCATGGCCGAGTCGCGCACGGCCCGCTTCTCCACCTGCGTGATCTCCGAGGGGACGCCGATGACGATGCGCGGATGCACGTACATCTTGCGCCCGTGGGCCTTCTTGATGAAGTACTCGAGCATCCGCTCGGTCACCTCGAAGTCGGCGATCACGCCGTCCTTCATCGGCCGGATCGACTCGATGTTGCCCGGCGTCCGACCCAGCATCTCCTTGGCCTCGCTGCCGACGGCTTCGATCCGGTTGGTGATCTTGTTGATGACGACGACGGAGGGCTCGCGCACCACGATGCCCTGGCCGCTGGCGAACACCAGTGTGTTGGCGGTCCCGAGATCGATGGCCAGGTCTTTGGAAAAGTAGCGTAACAGCGAGGCGAGGGGCATCTGCCTTGGTTGTCCTTCTCGTGTGAAGCCCGCCGCGGAATGCGGCCAGCGGCGGAGAGTTTAGGGTTTCAGGAATTTTCCACGAACACGCGGTGCCGGCGGAAGGTCTCGATCCCCCACGC
>CAXTNS010000018.1:9702-10121 GCA_964245465.1 uncultured Thermoanaerobaculia bacterium | reverse complement strand
AACCTTCCTTGGTCAACTGGACGGGTTTGTTGAAAGTGCCGTCCACACCGGTCTTGACCTGCTCGCCGTTGACCTCGACCCGCGCTCCCGGCTCGCTCTTTCCGGCGACGATGAAGATACTACCGTAGGTTTTGACGTCGTCGAGGTCAAGCTCGGGGGGAATGGTGTCCTTCTTCTCGCCGCTGGCGGTGCGGGAAGAGGCGACGCGGAACTTCCGCGGCTCGCTCCAGGGACCCTGGAGGCCGTCCGGCCCGTAGGCGGCGACGCGCCATAGGAACGCTCCCTCGCCGCGCAGCCCCAGGGTGGCCCGCGTTTTTGTGCGGCTGCCTGCGTCGATGACGTTGTCGACGAACAGGCGGTTCCTGGAGACCTGGAGGGCGTAGCGGGACGCGCCCGGCACGGGGTCCCAGGCGAGGACG
>CAXTNS010000018.1:4188-9692 GCA_964245465.1 uncultured Thermoanaerobaculia bacterium | reverse complement strand
CGTCTGCTCCATGTCCAGAGCCCGGTTGTCCGCGGGCTCGACCAGTTGGGGCCGGCCCGGCAGCGGCTTGGGCTCGGAGAGCAGGTCGCCGGTCTGCACCACCTGCTGGAGCGCTTTGACCTCGCGCGTCAGGCCCCCCTTGGAGGCGAGCTCCATGCCGCCGCGGTAGGCGCCGAAGCGGCCCTGACTCGTCCCCTTGTCGACCGTCACGAAGGCTTCCGAGTCCTGCTTCACCCGCGCCACGGCCCCGGGCGTCCGCACGTTGCTCGCGGACTTGGGCGAGGTGCTCAGGTTGACCCAGCCGTACTCCATCTCGATCGACTGCTCCGCCGCGCTCGCTCCCGGGCTGCCGGGAGAGACGATGAACTGCGTGTTGGGGCGCACCGTATAGAGCGTGCCGTCCGCGAACATGATCTCAGCCGAGCCGCCTCCCGAGGTGCGCACGGTGTCGCCGGGCTGGAGCTGGACCCGGTTGCGCGCCTCCTGCCAGTCGCCGCTCCCGCCGTCAGCGCGCCGGTACTCGACTTCTCCTTGAATGGAGATGAACTGCGCCTGGCCCGTGGACCCCCGGGGAGACAGCGCGTCCTGAATCGACAGCAGGACGTTGCGGCTGCGCTGGCCGCTGTCCAGGGCCCTCCGGAAGTCATTGACGGAGAACCGGGACTGCGCCTCCTCCAGGCTCTGCCGGGCGGCGGTGAGCTCGCTGGCGAAGCTCGCCGCGCGCTTCTCGCCGCTCAGGCGCTGCAGCAGGCCGCCGGCCTCTTCGATCACCGCCGCGGCCTGGCGCTCCACCGATTGCTGGTCGTATTTGCGCCAGCCCAGGAAACCGAGCCCCAGGACGGCCAGGGTCAGCAGCAGGAGGCCCCATCCCTTGAGGGTCTCCACAGAGACGCTGTACCACTGACCCGGACGGGCAGCCTTCGGCTGGGCAGGCAACTCAACTCCCTTTCATGTAGGAAGCTCAATATAACACAGGGTTGTGCGGCCGGCACGGCGCTGTTAGAGTGTCGGGTCCCCTCCTGGGTGAACGGAAGGAGTACGTCTATGCTCAAGGTATTTCGAGACAACCTCAAAAATCTCGCCTGGATCCTCTGGGTGATCATCGCCCTGTTCGTCCTGGCGCTGGCCGCGGACTTCGGCTCCGGCTTCAACCGCGGGGGCAGCCACGCCACGGCGGCCAAGGTGGGCCGCGACACCGTGTCGATCGCCGAGTTCCAGCGCGAGTACCGCCAGCTCTCGAACCTCTATCGCCAGGTCTACGGCGACCAGCTCACGCCCGAGCTCGAAAAGCAGATGCAACTGCCCCGGCAGGCCCTGGACCGGGCGGTCAACCAGAAGATCCTGCTCGAGGAAGCCCGCCGCATGGGCCTCGGCGTCACCGACGCCGAGCTGCGCGAACGCATCCTCAAGGAGCAGGTCTTCCAGGATGAGCAGGGCAACTTCATCGGCGAGCAGAAGTACAAGCAGATCCTCCAGGCCAACCAGCTCAGCACCGCCTCCTTCGAGGACGAAGTCCGGCAGGAGCTGCTCCTGAAGAAGCTCACGGACGCCCTGAGCGCCAACCTCTACGTGAGCAACGACGAGGTTGAGCGGGCCTACCGCGAGCAGGTCGAGCGGGCCAAGATCCGCTACCTCCAGCTCCCCCGCGCCCGCTTCGTCTCGGAAGTCCAGGTCCAGCTAGCCGAGCTTCAGACCTGGTTCGACGCGCACAAGCAGGAGTACCGCCTGCCCGAGCAGCGCGACATCGCCTACCTTCTGGCGGGCGGTCCCCAACTCGCCAGCCAGGTGACCCTGTCGGACAAGGAGCTGCGCGACTGGTATGACGCCCACAAGAACGAATTCACCCAGGAAGAGCAGGTGCGCGCCCGCCACATCCTGGTGATGGTCAACGACCAGCGCAACGACCAGCAGGCCCAGGCCCGGATCGCCCAGGCCAAGGCGAAGCTCGAGGGCGGCGCCGACTTCGCGGCCGTGGCCAAGGAGTTCTCGGACGACACCGCGAGCAAGGACAACGGCGGCGACCTCAACTACTTCGGCCGCAACCGCATGGTCAAGGAGTTCGAGGAGGCAGCCTTCGGCGCCCAGCCGGGCAAGATCGTGGGTCCCGTCAAGTCCTCCTTCGGCTACCACCTGATCGAGGTCACCGACAAGAAGGCCGGCGGCACCCAGCCCTTCGAGGTGGCCAAGGAGCAGATCCGCGCCCGCCTCTCGGCCGAGCGGGCCCAGCAGCTCGCCGAGACCAAGGCCCGGGAGATCGCCGCCCAACTCGCCAAGGACAAGCCGGGGAGCGCCGAGGCCCTGCGCGCGGTGGCCGGGAAGAACCCGGGCGTCACCTTCGCCGAGACCGGCAAGATCACCGCCCAGACGCCCATTCCGGGCATCGGGCTCGGCGGCGACTTCAGCAAGTCCGCCTTCTCGCTCAAGAAGGGCGAGGTCTCGGAAGCCGTCCAGGTGCCCGCAGGCTGGGCCGTCCTCTACGTGAAGGACGTTTTCGAGCCCAGCACTCCGACGCTCGCCGAGGCCCAGCCGCGCGTCCAGGCGGCGGTCACCGCCCAGAAGCTGCAGCAGATCACCATGCGCCGGCTGGAGGACGCCAGGAAGCAGATCTCCCAGGGCAAGACCCTCGACCAGGTAGCAACCGAGCTGGGTCTCCAGGTCCGCGAATCGGAAGAGTTCGGCGGCCAGGGGGGGACGATCCCGGGGCTCGGCTATAGCCCTGATCTGGCCAAGGCGGCGCTGGCCCTGCCCAAGGGGCAGATCGGCGGCCCCGTAGCCGACGGCCAGGGCGCGGTGCTGTTCCAGGTTACGGACCGCAAGGGCTGGGACCCGAAGCAGTTCGCCTCCAACCGCGAGCAGACCCGCACCGGCCTGCTCCAGCAGAAGCTCTCGCGCCTCCAGTCCTCCCTGATCGAGCAGCGCCGCCGCGAGTTGGGCGTCGAGTACGATCGCCAGTTCCTCGATCAGATGGGCATCCCGGTGCCCCAGGAGAGCTAGACGATCCGTCTTCCCCAGGGGCGGTCCGGCCGCCCCTGGCATATACAATCCCCCTCGCGATGATCGGCTATCTCCAGGGCACCCTGATCCGGGCCAATCCGGAGCGCCTGCTGCTGGACGTCCAGGGCGTAGGCTACGAGGTCAACATCCCCCTGTCCACCTGGTACGAGATCGAGAAGCGGCGTGAGGAGACGGTCCGCCTCTTCATCCACACCCACATGCGCGAGGACGGCATCGCCCTCTTCGGCTTCTGGACCGAGCGCGAGAAGCTGATCTTCGAGCGTCTGATCGCCGTCTCCGGCATCGGTCCGCGCCTGGCCCGGGTGGTCCTCTCGGGCATGCCGCCGGACGACCTGCTGGCGGCCATCGCGTCGGGCGACCTGGGCCGGCTCGCCACCATCCCCGGCGTGGGCAAGAAGACGGCCGAGCGGATGGTGCTGGAGCTGCGCGAGAAGATGAGGGAGCTGGCGGCCGACCTGCCCACTGAAAAAACCGCTGCCGCTACAGTCGCCGCCCCCGACCAGGACGTGGTCTCCGCCCTGGTCAACCTCGGCTACAAGGCGAGCCAGGCCGAGCGCGCCGTGGCCGAGGCCCGCCGCGAAAAGCCCGACGCCGCCTTCAACGAGCTGCTGCGCGCGAGCCTCAACCGGCTGTCGCGGGCGTAGACCTCACAAACGGCTAGAATGGCTCCATGTCCGCCGTCGACGACCGCATCCTCTCCGGCGTCCCCGCACCCGAGGACCTGGGGATCGAGCTGTCGCTGCGTCCCCAGCGGCTCGACGAGTACATTGGCCAGAAGAAGGTCATCGAGAACCTGCGGGTCTTCATCCGCGCCGCCCGCGAGCGCCGCGAGTCGCTGGACCACGTCCTCCTCTTCGGCCCACCCGGGCTCGGCAAGACGACCCTCGCCAACATCATCTCGTCCGAGATGGGGGCTCCCCTGCGCACCACGGCCGGACCGGTGCTGGAACGGGCGGGCGACCTAGCGGCCATCCTCACCAACCTCGACCCCGGCGAGGTGCTGTTCATCGACGAGATTCACCGATTAGGGCCCACGGTCGAGGAGATCCTCTACCCGGCCCTGGAGGACTTCCGTCTCGACCTCGTCATCGGCCAGGGGCCGGCGGCGAGGACGGTCAAGATCGAGCTGCCCCGCTTCACCCTGGTGGGGGCGACCACCCGAGCGGGGCTCATCAGCGCTCCGCTCCGCGCCCGCTTCGGCATCGTTCACCGCCTCGACTTCTACCGGCCGGAGGAGCTGACGGAGATCGTCCTGCGCTCCGCCAAGCTGCTGGGCGTGCCCATCGAGCAGACGGGGGCCGAGGAGATCGCCCGCCGCAGCCGGGGCACGCCCCGCGTGGCCAACCGCCTGCTGCGCCGGGTGCGCGACTTCGCCCAGGTCGAGCGGGCGAAGACGATCGACCTCGAAGCAGCCCGCCGGGCCCTGGTCCTGCTCGAAGTGGACGAGTACGGCTTCGACGACCTGGACCGCAAGATCCTGAGCACCCTGATCGAGCACTATGACGGCGGCCCCGCCGGCCTGAAGGCCCTGGCTGTGGCCGTGGGTGAAGACTCGGGCACGCTGGAAGACCTCTACGAGCCCTATCTGATCCAGGAAGGCTTCCTCCAGCGGACTCCCCGTGGCCGCGTCGCCACCCGCCGGGCCTACAAGCATCTCGGCTACCAGTCTCCCCCCGGCACCATGGGAACCCTGTTCTGAGCGGATTGACCCCCTCGAAATGCGCCGCGCCGCCCTGATCTACAACCCCCGGTCGGGGCGCCAGCAACACGCGCGGGTGCTGGACGCCATCCTCGCCAACCTGCGGTCCGGAGGCTTCGACGTGGAGCCCGTGCCCACCACCTTCGCGGGCCAGGCCATCGAGCTGGCCCGCGAGCACGGGCGCGAGGCCGAGGCCGTCTTCGCTTTTGGCGGCGACGGCACCATGCGCGAGGTCGCGGCCGGCCTCCTCGGTACACCGGCGGCCCTGGGCGTCCTCGCCGGGGGCACGGCCAACCTGCTCGCACGGGCGCTGGGGATCCCCGTCGATCCCGTGGCCGCGGCCGCCGCGCTCGCCCGGCTGCCGGCCCGGCCGCTCGACGTAGGGCTCGCCGGGGACCATCCCTTCCTCATGATGGTCTCGGCCGGGCTCGACGCCAACCTGCTGGCCTCGCTGGACACCCGGCTCAAGTGGCGGTTCGGCAAGGCGGCGATCGCCTGCCAGGGGCTGGCCGAGTGGTGGCGCTATCCCTATCCTCCGCTCGGGATCGTGGCCGACGGCGAGCGGATCTCCGCCTCCTTCGCCGCCGTGTCGAACACCCCCTACTACGCGGGCGCCTTCCGGCTCGCCCCAGGGGCTCAACCGGACGACGGCTGGTTCGAGCTGGTCGTGTTCCACGGCACGGGGCGGGCCGCCACCCTGTCGTTCACCTTGGACCTGTTCCGCTCCGCCCACGCGCGGCGGAAAGACGTCTCGATCCGCCGCGTCCGCGAGGTGGTCTTCGAAGGGCCG
>CAXTNS010000018.1:0-4178 GCA_964245465.1 uncultured Thermoanaerobaculia bacterium | reverse complement strand
CCGGCCCAGGTGGACGGCGACGTCTGCCAGGAGCGGCTGCCCTTCGCCGTCCGCCTCGCGCCGGAGCGGCTGCTCGTGCTGGCGCCGGAAGAGATGTCATGATGGACTCTGAAAGGGAGGATTGCCGATGCTCAGGAAGTTGATGCAGACGGACGACGACGCGGGGATGCTGATCGTGCGGCTCACCCTGGGGATCGTCATGTTCCCCCACGGCGCTCAGAAGCTGCTGGGCTGGTTCGGAGGCGGCGGGTTCGCCGCGACCTTGCAGGGGATGACGAGCATGGGCCTGCCAGCGGCCGTGGTCTTTCTGGTGATCCTCGCTGAGTTCTTCGGTGCGCTTTCTCTGATCACCGGCTTCCTCGGGCGGGTCGGAGCGTTCGGCATCCTCTGCGTCATGCTGGGGGCCATCTTCATGGTCCATCTGCAGAACGGCTTCTTCATGAACTGGATGGGCAATCAGAAGGGCGAGGGGTTTGAGTACCACCTCCTGGTGGTCGGAATGGCGCTCGCCATCCTCGTCAAGGGGAGCGGCGCCTTCTCGATCGATCGCTCGATGTCGGATAAGGGGACGTATTACCGGCGCTAAGCCTGGCGCATGAAATGCCACCGAAGGTCGCCGTCGAGCCGGCGGTAGACCTCCGGATGGATCTTGTGGCCGAAGCGGTGGAGGAGGGCGCTCACGGACTCACCCCGGGCCGCCGCTTCGATCACGTCCGCGGCGTCGCTGCCGGCCTTGCTGATGTAGGTCTGCCAGATCGCCTGGCGCGCGGAGACCGAGCCCATGGAGACGTTGGGCAGGCGGGCGACCCCCTTGCGCAGCAAGGCGAGCTTCTCCTTCAGGCTCCGTTCGTCGTCCATGGGCTCGCGCTGCCAGGGCGTGTAGGGTTTGGGCACCAGCACGTTGACGCCGAGGTGGACGTTGCCGATCTGCCCCCGCTTCGGCAGCTCCTCCAGCATGATGGCCCGCGCTTGGGCGGCGAGGTCCAGGATGCCCTGGACATCTTCCAGGGTCTCCCCCGGCAGGCCGACGATGAAGTAGAGCTTGAGCTGGGTGAAGCCGTGCTGGAAGATCAGACGGACCTTCTCCAGCAGGAACGAGTTGGGGATGGGCTTGCCCATCTTGACCCGCAGCTCGTCCGTGCCCGTTTCCGGGGCCAGGGTGATCGAGCGGTCGCCCGAGGCGTGGAGGGCGTCCAGGACCCCCTCCGTCACCGCAGGGATGCGGATCGAGGAGACTGCCGTGCGGAAGCCGAGGGTGTTCGCCTCCCGGAGGATCTTCTCGATGTCCGGGTGATCGCCCACCGCGGTCGCTACAAAGCCGAGCTGGTCCGTAACTGAGCGGGCCCGGTCGAGCGAGGCGAGGATGTACTCCGTCGGATGCCAGCGGAAGCGCCCCATGCCAAAGGTGGCCCAGCAGTACTTGCACTTCTCCGGGCAGCCGCGCGACATCTCGATCAGGAACTTCTCCGAGAACTCCGTGTTCGGGGTGACGATGGCGGTCGTGGGCAGGTGCCCCGGCGCCTTCATCTGCTCCTCGGTCAGCTCCAGCTTGTTGAGCTTGGGCAGCTCGTCCTCTCCTTCGGGATGATGGAACGCAGGCACGTAGAAGCCGTCGAGGGCCGCCAGCCGCTCGATAATTGCTTCGCGGTCCTCCTCCTCTTCCAGGGCGGCGAGGAGGTTCGGCAGCACGTTCTCGGCTGCTCCGATGGCGAACACGTCCACGAACTCCGACATGGGCAGCGGGTTGATCGAGGCGCAGGAGCCGCCCATGAGGATCACCGGGTCCCACGGCTGCCGGTCCCGGCGGCGCAGGGGGATGCGCGCCCGGTCGAGCATCTGGAGCAGGTTGACGTAATCCTCCTCGAAGGAAACCGAGAAGGCGAGGCAGCGAAGCTCGTCGAGCGGCCGCCGGCTCTCGACCGAGACCGGCATACCGAAGCCGTCGCTGAAGAAGCGCTCGCAGGACCACTCGGGCCGCTGGTGGACCAGCTCGTAGACCCGCTGGAACCCGAGGCTCGACATGCCCACGTGGTACGTGTTCGCGTACACCAATCCCAGGCGGTGCCGGCCATGCAGCGAGAACCGCTCTACCGGCCGCTCGGCGGCCAGGATTGGAGACCAGTCGTGGGTGTTCTTCGGCTTCATCAGGCTCAACAGTCTAAGGCACTCTTGTGAACAGCCGGGAATAGAGTGTTCTTCCCCCAGACAGCCCATCCTATCGATAAGTTGGCTCAACTTAAGGATAGCTGGGTCGTTTTATCGATAGGCAGTCCGTTCTATCGATAGGCAGCCCGATTTATCCATAAGTTGACCCGCCGTATCGATAGCTGAGCCGTCGTAAGGATAGGCAGACCGTTTTGTCCGTAGCTGTCTCGTCATATCGATAAGTTGGCTCATCCTATCGATAGCTGAGCCGATTTAAGCATAGTTGGCCTGATTTATCGATAAATCGGGCCGTCGTATGAATAGCCAAGCCAATTTATCGATAGCTGACTCAGCTATCGATAGGATGAGCCAACTTATCGATAAAACGAGGCGTTTTATGGATAGAACGGGGCGTTTTGCTAAGCCGCGGCGAGGCGCCAGGCAAGGCGAAGGACGCCATCCATCCCCAGGCGCCGGGGCGGCAAGGTGCGGGCGTGGATGCCCAGAAGGCGCGAGAACAGAGCCGGTTCGGCTGCGAGCGCACGGACGGCGCGGGCGCGCAGCCGGGGCCGCCGCTCCAGGGCCAGCACCAGGCCAGTCATGACGTTGGGGAGGCGGTTGATGCGACGGTGGGCGGATTCGTACCGGCTGAGATCCCCGGCCACGATTGCCTCGACCAGGGCCGCCGACTCGTGGAGCGCCACCGCGAGCCCCTCGCCGGTGATGGCGTCGAGGTACCCGGCGGCATCCCCCACCAGGGCCACGTTGCCACGCCGGACGGTCCGGACGCGCTGGTGGAGAGGGCCTGTCCCCCGGTCCCGTGAGGACGGAGGCGCACCGGCGATCCGGTTTTGCAGGATAGGAAGTGTCGAGAGGAGATCCTCGAAATCCGCCTTGCGTCCGCTCCAGAGCAACGCGACCCCCACCTGGTCCAGGGCCACGGGGGTGACGTACGCTTCACAATCGGAACCCCAGTAGATCTCGACGAAGTCGCTCCAAGGGGCCATCGCGAAATGGCGCCGGACTCCGAAGCGGCGGACCGATCCCTCTTCCCCCTCAAGCCCCGCCCAGCGGCGGACCTGGGAGCGCAGTCCGTCCGCGCCCACGATCCAGCGCGCCGTGAAGGTCCCCTGGTCCGTCTCCACGCCTCCGGGCCCGAGCCCCGCCGCCTTGACGCCCCAGCGGAGATCCACCCCGGCCTCTTCGGCTCGCCGAACGAAGGAGTCATGCAGCTCGATTCGCCGTACTCCCAGTCCTCCGGCCTGCGGGAAAAGCCCTTCCGCCATGACCTCAGCGTCGAAGTAGCGGATGCCCCGGAAGGAGAGGCCCCTGGGATCGACTCCGATCTCCCGCAGGCGCGCCACGGCGTCGGGCATCAATCCCTCGCCGCAGGCCTTGTCAATGGGGGGACGGGAACGGTCGAGGACGGTCACCGCCATCCCCGCGAGCCGCGCCCGGATGGCCGTCGCGAGCCCGGCCGGGCCGCCGCCGACCACCAGGAGGTCCGTCATCCCGTCTTCCTCTTCTTCAGGCGCATCCCCGCGTAGGCGAGGCTGGAGCGCGCCATGGCGCCGGCGATCCGCATCGGCGTGACCGGCTCCGGCGGCGCGAGCTCGCCCGCGAGGTGGAGCCGCAGGGTTTCCGCCCGGCGAAGCTTGCCCGAAGAGGTCCGAGGGAGCGTGCCAGGCTTCAACAAAACGACTTCATCCACGGCCAGTCCGGTGGCTCCGAGCACGGCCGCGCGGCAGGCCTCGGGCAGGACCTCGACCTCGGCCGGCTTGGCGTTCCGCGAGGTCTCGACGAAGAGGGCCAGCGTCTCGCCGGGGGCGCCCTCCGACAGCCAGCTCGCGGCCACGACGCAGCCTTCCCGCACGCCGGGGATGCCGTCGACGGCCCGCTCGATCTCGTCCGGCGCGTAGTTGCGGCCGCGCAGGATGACCACGTCCTTGGCCCGTCCGGTCAGGAAAAGCTCGCCGTCATGAAGAAAGCCGAGATCGCCCGTGTCGAGCCAGCCGTCCCGCAGGGCTCGGGCC
>CAXTNS010000017.1:13692-25253 GCA_964245465.1 uncultured Thermoanaerobaculia bacterium | reverse complement strand
GCCCTGGGGTGGGGGCCTTGGCCAGGGCTGATCCGAAGGAGGAGGTCCGATTCGAAGATTCCCCCGCCCAGGGCGGCCACGCGGGGCTGCCCCTACGGGAGAACCAGTGCACCGATGCCCGGGCGGGGCCGAGCAGGGCCAGAACGACGAGAAAACCAGCAAGCGCCGCCCTCACAACTCCTACCCGCCTCCCTCCAGCTTCTGGAGGTTCGCCGCGGCCGTGCCGTCCTGGGGGTTGATCTGGAGCACCTGCCGGAGGAGGCTCTGGGCCTCTGCGTTCTTGCCCAGGTTCATGAGCAGCACGGCCAGGTCGTTCATGGCCGCCGTGTGCCGGGGCGCGAGGCGCAGGGCCTTGCGGAAATCCTGCTCGGCGGTGGCCCAGCGCTGCAGGGACATCTGCGCCGCGCCGCGCGAATAGAGGAGGTCGGCGTTGTCCGGCCACGTCTTCAGAGCCTCCTCCACCCCCTTCAAAGACTCCTCGGGCCGCTTGAGCAGCAGCAGCAGGCGGGCCTCCAACAGCCGGGCGCGGGGGTCCTGGTTCTTGGAGATCCCGATCTCCTGGCGGACCGCCGAGAGGGCCGGCTCGAGCTGGTTCTCGCTCATGAGCCGCAAGGCGTTGCGCAGGCCCTCGGAGAGCGGCGGCTCTGCGGGAGCAGGAGCGCCAGCCGGAGGAGCGGCGGCGGCTGTGCCCGCGTCGGCCCCCGCGGTTAACGGGGCGGGCTTGGGCATGGCGGGCTTGACCGGGGGCTTGGCCGCTTCCGGGGCCAGGGCCTTCTGCGCGTCCTCCTTGCGGCCCGCGGCTTCGAGCGAGCGGGCGAGACCCTTCCACGCCTCGGAGTTGCGCGGGTAGTAACGGGTGGACTTCTCGAAGAACGGTCCAGCCTCCTGGGTTTTGCCGGACGCCTCCAGAAGGGTGGCGTATTCCAGGGCGATCCCCGCGGCCGGCCGCGGATCGCCCAGGCCGGCGGCGTCCGCGGGCAGCTTGTCCGCCAAGGGCTTCAGGGTGGCCAGGGCCGCGGCGGCGTTGCCGGCCTGGCGCTGGGCGCGGGCCAGCAGCAGCGCGACCGACGGGTGGCTGGCTGCCTGACCCTCGATCAGCTTCGCGGCCTCGGCGGCGTTGCCGGCTAGCAGCTCGGCCTCGGCCAGGCTGCGCCGGATCTCCAGGTCCATACCGGGAGGATGGTTGGCGAGCAGCGGCCTCAGAAGGGCCACCGCGCCCGAACCGTCCTTCTTCTGGACCAGGACCTTGCCGCGCAGCAGCTTGAGGGCCGGCTCGTTCTCCGGCAGGCCCTTGAGGAGATCGGCGGCGGCGTCCGGCCGTTCGAGCTGGAGAGCGAGCGAGGCCGCCATCAGCCGGGCGTCGCCATCCGTGGGGTTCTGGAGAGCCCAGGGCCGGAGCATTGAATAAGCCTCCACCACCCGGCCTTCGCGAGCCATGAGGAAGCCCAGGTCCCGGGCCGCGGGCGAGGCCGGCTCCTGGAGCACGGAGCGGGTGAGATACGTCCGGCCCGCGTCCACGTTCCCCGTGAGGAGAGCCGCCCGGCCGGCGTTGTAGAGCACGGCGGCCACGGCGTCCTCGGCGTCGGCGAGCGGCTGGAGCACGGCCAGAGCCTCCTGGGGCCGGTTGATCTGGAGATAGAGGGCGCCGATCAGCGACAGCATGGGCTGCGTCGTGGCCGGGTCTTTCGCCAGGACCCCGAGCTTCTCGGCGGCGGCCGCCGCGTTGCCGGCCTGGATCAGCTTGCCGATTTCCTGGAAGCTCTTTTCCGACCCCGGCGACAGTGCCGAAGGAGGCGGCGTCTGGGGTGCCGGAGCCTGCGGTGTCTGGGACAGCGCGAGCGGAGCCGACAACAGGGCGGAGACGGACAGCAGGACGAGGATTCTATTCATCGATCTCGAGCTCCGAGCCGAGGCTCAAAAAATTCTCTACTCACCGGAACAAGATGCGCGCGCAGGCTCTTCCCTACGGCAATCTTCCCCTACGGCAATCGTGCGAGGATCTGCCGGGCCTTCCCGATGTCCGGGCCGAAGCGGGCCGGCGGAGCGGTCTCGACGAAGCGGGTGAGCGCCTGGCGCGCCTGGGCCGCGCGTCCCGCCTGGGCGGCCACCAGCCCGATGTTGAACAGGGCGTCATATTGCCGGGGATCGAGCGCCACCGAGCGCTCCCAGGCGTCGAGGGCCGAGGCGGGCCCCTCCAGGCGATAGAGGGCCACGCCCAGGGTGTTCCAGGCGATCGGCAGGCTGGGATTGAGCGCCAGGGCGTGCCGGAGCTGGTCCCGGGCCTGCTCCGGCTGGTCCATGCGCAGGGCCACGATCCCCAGGTTCTCGAAGCCCTTGGGATCCTGGGGGTACTTCGCCGTCACCCGCTGCAGGACGGCCACGGCCTCGCCGTGCCGGCCGGCGTCGGACAGCGCGATGCCGAGGGCGTTCAGGGTGGCGGCATCTGTCGCAGGGGAGGCCGCGAGCGGTTCCAGCACGGCCACCGCTTCCTTGGACCGTCCCGCCTCGGCGAGGGCCAGGCCGAGCTGCCGGCGGATCGACTCGCGGTCGAGACCGCGTCCGAGGGCGCCCTGGAGCGCCGCGATGGCCTCGCCGTCCCGCCCGAGCTGGCGCAGGGCGAGCGACAGGTGCTCGTAGGCCTCCGGCAGGTCCGGGCGTTCCGTCGCCACCTCCCGGGCGAGGGTGACGGCCTCCTCGTAGCGCCCGCGGGAGTAGGCGTTCACCACCTGGTGCAGCTTGCGGTCCACCCCCACCAGGGTCTTGGGATCATCGCCGGCCGTGTAGGCGGACTTGGCCGGACCCGAGCCGGTGGAGTAGCCGAGGCTCCTCAGGCGTGCCTCCTCTTCCGGCGACACCGCTCCCTTGGGGGGCGGCCAGGCCGACTCCCGGGGCAGGGCGTCGCGCAGGGCACGGGCCGCGCGGCGCTCCTGGGCGAAGAGGTTGTTCTGCTCCTTGGGGTCCCTGGGCAGGTCGTAAAGCTCCGGCAGGGGCAGCTCGATGAATTTCCGGCCCTTGCCCAGCATGCCGCGCAGGGGGGCCCAGCCGCGGTTCAGGCTGGTGCTCAGCGATTCAAAGTAGCTCGCCGTCTCCTGGAAAGGAGCCAGGAGGGAGGCCCCGGGGAGCCCCTGGGGTGGATCGAGATGGAGGAACGAGAGCACCGTCGGCACGACGTCCACGTGGCGGGCCGCCCGGCCGTCCCGTCCCGGTTCCACCCCCGGCCCCCAGACGGCCAGGGGCACCTTGAGGGTGGGCTCGTAAGCGAAGAGGCCGTGGGTCAGCTCGCCGTGCTCGCCGAGAGACTCGCCGTGGTCCGCGGTGACGACCAACAGGGCGGGCGGCTCGGCGCCGTCCAGGAAAGGATTGAGCAGGGGCGCGAGGAACGAGTCCGTGGCCGCCACCTCGCCCAGGTAGAGGTTGTCCCGGTAGCGGCTGGCGAACGGCTCCGGCGGATCGTAGGCCGTGTGCGGATCGTAGAGGTGCACCCAGAGGAACCGCCGTTTCCCCTTCTGGCCGTCCCACCAGGCGCGGGCGGCGGCGACGACCTGATCGCCGCGCCGCTCGGCGATCACGAAGGATTCCGGATTCGAGCCGCGCGGGAAGCTGTCGTCATAGACGTCGAACCCCTGGTTCAGCCCGAACCGGGAGTCCAGGGGATAGGCGGCCACGAAGGCACCCGTCGAGTATCCGGCCTTCTTGAGCAGGGTGGCGAGCGTGGGCACCCGTGCCGGCAGGGCGAAGCCGCTGTTGTCGCGCACGCCGTGCTGGTAGGGGTAGAGCCCGGTCAGGATGTTCGTGTGAGAGGGAAGGGTGACCACGTTGTGGGCGTGGGCGTCGTTGAACACCCTGCCCGCGGCGGCCAGACGGTCGAGCGTGGGGGTTTCCACCCTGGTATTGCCGGCGAAACCGACCGCGTCGGCCCGCAGCGTGTCGATGGTGATCAGGACGACGTCGGCGCCCTCGTGGGTGGGGCTGGAACCGGACGAGCCCGGGCCGCAGCCGGCGGCCAGGATCAGAAGCAAGGACACCAGGGACAGCAAGGACCTCAAGAACGGGTAGGTCATTTCACCGCGCGTCCCTGGCTTCCTTGTTGTCCCTGGTGTCCTTGTCCTTGCTTTGCCGCTCGTCGCGGCACGGACAGGGCGGCCACGCGGGGCCGCCCCTACGGGCCTACTTCAGGTCCTTCAGGAACTCCTTGGCGTCTTTGGCGTACTTGTTGTTCGGATCGATCTCCAGGAGCTTCTGGAGGTCCGCCTTGGCCTCGGCGTTCTTGCCCTGGTTCAGGTAGACCAGCGCCCGGTAGTAGTAGGCGTCCGGCAGCTCCGGGTTCTCCTTGACCACGCGGTCGAACTGCGGGAGGGCCTGGTCCATCTTGCCGTCGTTGAACGACTTGATGCCGATGTTGAGCAGGGTGTTGGCGTCCACCTTGGTGCCCTGGGGGAGCTTGTCCATGTAGGTCTTGGCCTCGGTCTCACGGCCCGCCCCCACCAGCAGGTTGACGAGGAGTTGCAGGGTGATCGGGTCGTCTGGCGACTGGGTCAGGATCTGCTTGAGGGAGTCGATCGCCTGGTCGGGCTTGCCTTCCTTGTTGTAGGTGTCGGCAATGGCGCGCTGGATCGATGTCAGGACCGCCGGATCCTGCGTCTCCTTCTGCTCCTGCAGCTTGGCCATGCCCTCCTGGTAGGCGGCACGGGCGTCGGCGTACTTGCCCGCAGTGAGCAGGCTGTTGGCCCGCTCGAGGGCTGCCTTGGCCTGGAAGGCCGGGCTATCCTCCTGAGCCTTCTGGGCCTGCTGCATCATTTCCTTGGGGGGCACCTTCAGGGTGACGACGAGGGGCTGGGCGATGGCGTACTCGTTGACCGAGACCTGACCCTCGGACTGCATGAAGCCGTCCTTCTCGATGAGGATGCCCCAGGGCCCACTGGTGAGGCCCAGGATGGACCACTTGCCGTTCTTGTCGGTCGTGATCGAAGCCGGTCCGTCCGCGGCGGGGTCGACCCGCTCGGTGCCCTTGCGAAGCGTGATCTTGGCGCCCTGAACGGGCTTGCCGCTCTCATCTTTTACCTGGCCCTGGAGCCGGCCCTTGCCGGCCCAGGACTGGCCCCATGCCGGGACGCTGGCAGCCATCAGGGAGAGGACCACCAGGAATACTGCCGCTTTAGCGATACGGGAAATCATGGTTGCGCCTCCTATGAGCTCCAGAATGCAAACCGTGTGCGCCGGGAAGCATATTCCGAAGGCAGGCAAAAAAAAACCGCCGGGGGTCGTCCCCCGGCGGCAAGAACGGATCAGCCCTTACAGGCGCTGATCAGGCCCTGATCAACGGAAGCTGAGACGTGCGCCGAGACGCAGCACGCGCGGGCTCGTGACCTCACGAACGAAGTTCGAGGTGGACTGAGCCAGACGGTGGTTGCGCTGGAGGACGTAGGCTTCGTTGAAGACGTTGAAGCAGTCGACACCGAGCGTGAGGCCGAAGTCGCTGAAGTTGAACTCCTTCTCCACGCGAGCGTCGACCATGTGGATGTCGTCGAGGCGGAAGGTGTCCGGACGGTCCGTCACCTGCACGTTGACCGACGCGTTCTGCTGGTTGCTGTCGAGCGTAACGCGCTGGAAGTACGGGATCGGATAGCCCTGGCGGCCGGTCAGGTTGAGCGCGAGGTTGAAGCCCCACGGGCGGTCGGGCGCGACCTGATAGAGACCGTTGACGCTATATGCCCACTCGGAGTTGATGTAGATGCCACCCTTGGCGCCCGAGCCGGTGCCCGAGCCCTGGAGGACGGGGTCGCCCTCGCGGACGCCACCACCCAGAGTGAGAGTGGGATCCTCGTTCTCGCTGTCCGGCACCTTGCTCCAGGTCCAGTCGGACCAGGTGAAGTTGCCGCGCAGCATCCAGCGGTTGGCAAGACGCTTGTTGAACACCACCGAAGCGCCGATGTACTCCTGCTCCCGGTCACCGTTCTCGAGGAAGGCGCCGTTGCGGGTCGCGACCCCGGGACGGAGCTGGAAGAAGGTCAGGTTGTACGGCTGGCCGTTCGGCAGCACGTGCTGGACGGTGACCGTACGGCGGGCCGTCGGGTCACTGAAGCACTGGGTCCCGCTCACACCGGGGTTGCACACCACGATGTTGCGGCTGCCGGCGCCGGAAACGATGGCGTTGAACGGCGTCGCGTAGCCCGGGACGTAGTCGGAACGGCGGTGGAGCCGGCCGACCGAGTTGACGTTGGCGTCCGAGTACGGGTCGCCGTCGAACACCAGCAGCTCCTGCTCGAGGATGCCGGTGATCTGCCGGTAGGTGAAGTTCAGGCCAACGACGAACTCGGGCAGGAGCGCGTGCTCCACGCCGAGCAGAAGCTCGTCCGTGATCGGGGCGTTGAGGCCCGAATCCAGGGCGTTCGACTGCAGGAGCTGACCGGTGTTCGGGTTGACGTTGCCGCTGTAGAAGAGGACGCCCGTGGCGAGGTCCACCTGAGACAGCGGAATGATGCCCGGAGCGGTACCCGGGTTGGAGGTGTAGAAGTAAGCGTAGCTGGGAGCCCGCGTGGGGTTCAGCCACGACGCGGTGCCCGAGCCGAGCTGGTCCGCGAAGCGCGAGTAGCTGGCCCGCAGCAGGGTCTTCCGCTCAGCACCCAGCGCGTAGGTGAGGCCCAGGCGCGGAGTGATGTCGGTCCACTCGAAGCCGATGTCGCTGCCGTTGTAGGTGACCTGCGGCAGGACGCCCGGCAGATGCGGGCTGGCGCGGATCGTCTGATCGACGTTCTCACCACCCTGCTTGTCGTACCGGATGCCAGCGTTGAGCGTCAGGTTGCCGACGGTCAGCGTGTCCTGGACGTAGCCCTGGGTGTACTCGTTGATGATGTCCGGGTTGCCGTCGCGGGCGACGGCGACGATGTTGTCCGTGGTCCCGAAGAACTGCGGACCGTTGTAGAGGACGCCCAGACCGCCCCAGCGGGTGAGCGAGATGACCTCGGCCTCCCGGTAGCCGGCGCCGAACTTCAGCTCGTGGCTCAGCGAGCCCGTGTTGAAGAAGCTGCTGGCGTCAGCCTTGTACTGCTCCTGGGGACGCTCGGTCTGGTTGAGCAGGAAGGTGTTGTTCCAGACGCTGTTCTCGTCGAGATACGACGTCGGGCCGTCGTCCGCGAAACCACCCTGCGGCACCAGCTCGAAACCGCCGTTCACGCGCGAGTACAGGCCCGTGAGGTAGAAGTTCGAGGAGAAGATGTGCGTGTCCTCGACCTTCCAGGCCGTCGGATCCGGGCCGAACTTGGCCTGGTTCCAGGTGGTGGCCTGGGGACGGGTCGGACCGGCGTTGCGGCCGATCTTCACCTTGTCGCTGTTGAGCGCGAAGCCCGTCGCCGAGTTGTTGGCGGCGATCTGCGCGTTCAGCTTGACGTTCATGGTCTCCAGGTCGGTGAAGTCGCTGACGTCGGAAACGGTCAGCAGGTCCACTTCCTGCTTGCCATAGGAACCCCAGATCCACAGCCGGTCCTTCACGATCGGGCCGCCGAGCTCGCCGCCGTAGTCCTTCACGTCGACGATGCGGTTGCCGGCCTTGAAGGAGGCCTGAGCGTGCGGACCACCCGGATCGGTGACCACGCCAGCCTGGAAGTTGCGGGCGCGGGCCGTGGCACTGAAGTCACCCGCCTGACCCAGATCGCTGTTGTCGAAGCTGAGGTCGGACTGGTTGCTGTCGTCCGTGAGGTAGTAGCGGCCGGAGCCGCGCCACTCGTTGGTGCCACGCTTCGTCACCATGTTGAGGACGACGCCGCCGGTGGCCATGGTCGAGTCCGAGCCGCCCGTCGTGACCTGCATCTCTTCGAACGAGTCGAAGTCGTAATAGGCCGGGGAGGACCCGAGGGCTGCCATGTCCGTGATCGTCACGCCGTCCACCGACCAGACGGCCTGATCGCCGCCGGAGCCGGGGCCAACATACTGGGACTGCTGGCCGCTCTCGTTACCGCCCACGTTGATGCGGTCCGTGAGGACGCCCGGGGTGGTCTGAAGAACCGCCCAGGGATCACGCGAAGTCGGGATCTTCTCGAGCTCGGTCTGGCTGACCGTGGCGCCCGTGGAAATGCGGCGCTCGTCCAGCAGCGGGCTCTCCGCCGTGACGGTGATGACGTCCTCGACGGCGGCCGACAGCTTCACCTCGATCTGGGTGTTGCGGCCGATGTTGATCACGATGTTCGGGTAATCGATGGTCGAGAAGCCCTCGAGCTCGGCTTTCAGGTCATAGCTGGCGGGCCCGAGACCCAGGAAACGGAACTGCCCCTGGGCGTTCGTCACCTGGACTTGCGGAGCGCCGCTGCCGGAGAGGGTCACCGTGACCCCCGGGAGAGCGGCTCCCTGATCGTCTGTGACGGTGCCGTAGAGGTTGCCGGTCTGCAACTGGGCGAAGGCGGTGCCGCCCGCAACCAGCAGCAACAACGCAGCGACGGCTACGATCCGTCCCCAAAGGTTGATGCTCTTCATTTCAATAAACCTCCCGTGTGGTGGTTGTAGGCCGACCGCGAACGTTCGCGGTGGCTCATAGAAAGGCGTAAAGACTGAAAGCCTTACGACTCTGTGCCGGCAACACCCCCTTTCGATCCGGAAACCAAGGCTGGCTGAATCCTGAGAACTCTAGCCAACTGTCCAGCCTGGGTCAAGCAAGCGGGGTGCCACGCGGAACGGAGCCCGAAAAAGCAATGCAAATCTCTGTAAATCAAAGCCTTTTGGATTTTCCTCCAGGATCTCCCCGCCCCGGCTCGACCGGCTGGATTCAGAGGCTTGAACGGCGCTGATCCAATTCCTTGGATGCTACCCTCCTTTCAACGGGCCCGCTCCCTGGGAGGCGGAGCCGCTCTCCCCATGGCACATTCCCTGCTATATTGGCAAGCGATGCTCAGACCATCGATGCTCAAGAGACTCCCTGTTTCCTCTCTTCTCGCGGCCGTGCTGGCCGTGGGCTGCACCGGCCAGGCCAAGCCCTTCGACTCCGTGGACTACCTGCGCGAGCAGTACGCCAAGGAGATCGGCGCCCAGGCGTCCAAGGTCGAGGTCCCCTTCGAGCTGGACGAAGGCATCCGCGTGGAGCTCACCAAGCTGCCCCACCTGTCCAGCGAGCTGCGGCGGGTCAACCAGGTCAACGACTTCATCTTCGACGGCCTCCAGCTCCAGTACCTGCTGACGCCCACCCGCAACGCGGTGGAGACCTACCGGACCCGCGCCGGCAACTGCCTGTCGTTCGTCAACCTGTTCGTGGGGGTGGCGCGGGACCTGGGCCTGAACCCCAACTACGTCGAGGTCACGGACCTCCAGCGGTGGAACCACCGCGAGGGGATGGTGGTGAGCCAGGGGCACATCGTGGCCGGCATGTACATCGACGGCGTGCTGCGCACCTTCGACTTCCTGCCCTACCGCCAGAAGGCCTACAAGTCGTTCAACCCGATCAACGACCTGACGGCCGCGGCCCACTACTACAACAACCTGGGGGCCGAGGCGCTGCTCGCCGGCAATCTCGACCAGGCGCGCGAGTTGCTGACCACGGCCACCCGCATCGCCCCCCACTTCGACAAGGCCATCAACAACCTCGGCGTCACCGAGGCGCGCGGCGGCCACCCCGACAAGGCCCTGGAGATCTATCAGCGCGGCCTCGCGATCAGCCCGGAGGATTCCGCCCTGCTCACCAACATGGTCCGCGCCTACCAGCAACTCGGCCGCAACGACGAGGCGCGGGGGCTCCTCGCCCGGCTCGAAGAGGCCAACACCACCAACCCGTTCTTCTTCATCTACCAGGCGGAGATGGCGCTCTCCCGCAACGAGGGCGACAAGGCGCTCGACTACATGGCCAAGGCCCTGCGCCTCGACAGCGAGCTGCCCGAGGTGCACCTGGGCTTCGTCAAGGTCTATTTCCAACTGGGTGACATGGAGAAGGCGCGCCACCACCTGGGGCGAGCCCTGAAGCTGGACGCCACCAACCAGGACGCTCTCCAGTACGCCCGGCTGCTGGGTCAGCAGTGAGCCGCGGGCTCCTCCTGGCGCTGCTGCTGCCGCTGGCCGTCCCGCCGCCGGCCGGGCTTTCGTCCGAGGAGGGCTACAACCTGCTGCGCCGGTTCCTGTCCCCCTCGGAGGGAGAGCGGCGGGCCGCGGCGCGTGCCCTGACCGAGGCCCGCGACCTCTCTCTGGTGCCCGGCCTCGTGGACACCTACTTCTTCCTGCGCAAGGACCAGCGGGCGGAGGCGCTCTCGGCCCTGGCGGCGCTGACCGGCGAGCAGGCGGGCGACCGCTATTTCGACTGGGTGGAGCTGGTGGGCCGGCGCGAGGACCTCAAGCCCAAGCCGGGCTACCTGGCCTACAAGGCCGGGCTGCTGTCGCGCATCGATCCGCGCTACCCGCAGGTCCTCTACGCGGGCGCCCCGGCGCGCATCCGTGTGGAGGAGATCGTCTTCGGCGGCGTGCCTCTGGAAGGCATCCCCGCCCTCGACCGGCCGGCCCACGTCCCGGCGGTGGAGGCGAAATACCTGTCTGATTCCGAGAAGGTCTTCGGGGTGAGCGCGGGCGGCGAGCAGCGGGCCTACCCCCTGCGCGTGCTCGACTGGCACGAGATGCTCAACGACGTGGTGGGAGGGGTGCCGGTCACCCTCTCCTACTGCACCCTCTGCGGCTCGGGCGTGCTCTACGGCACGCGCACGCCCGGGGGCCAGGCCTACACGTTCGGCACCTCGGGCCTGCTCTACCGCTCCAACAAGCTGATGGTGGACCGCCAGACGCGGACGCTGTGGAACAACATGACCGGCGAGCCGGCCGTGGGGCGGCTCGCCAGCGGCGCCCGCGGCGATCACGGCGATGTCCGAGCCACCCGCCTGCCGGTGCTGCCGCTCACCGTCACCACCTGGAAGGAGTGGCGCACCCGCCATCCCGGCACCACCGTGCTGGCCCTCGACCCGGAGATGGAGCGCCGCTGGGGCTTCAGCTACCTGCCGGGCGCCGCCGACCGCAAGCGGGCCGGCGTCAGCTTCCCGGTGTGGCTCAGGAGCGGCGCGCTCGATCCCAAAGACGAGATTTACGCCGTGCGGCTGGCGGACAAGGCCAAGGCGTACCCGGTGGCGCGGGCGCTCAGGGAGCGGGTGATCAACGACCGGCTGGGGGACGAGCCCCTGGTGGTGGTGGCCGATCCCGAATCCGGGTCGGTGAGGATCTACCGCCGGGGCGAGCGGACGTTCGCCGCCGGAGCCCGGCCGGGCGAGGTCGTGGACGGGCAGGGACGCCGCTGGACCGTGGGGGAGGACGAATTGATCGCGGAAGGGGGGATGGAAGGAGCGCCGCGGCTCGAACGGCTCCCCGGCCACCAGGCGTTCTGGTTCGGCTGGTACTCCTTCTTCCCGGATTCGGAGCTGTACGGGGCCCCGCCCCGGTAGTACCATGGTTTTTCACAGTTGTACAAGGAGGCCGCGATGAGCGCGTTTCAAGCTGTCCGTCACCGTCCCTCTCCCCGCCTCCTCCTGCTGCTCCTGCCGCTCCTGCTCGCTGCCGTTCCCGCCCCGGCCCAGACCCCAGACTCCCAGGGCAAGGGATCGTCTGTCAAG
>CAXTNS010000017.1:0-13682 GCA_964245465.1 uncultured Thermoanaerobaculia bacterium | reverse complement strand
GTCAAGAACCAGGCGGCAAAAGACCAGACGCCGAGCTTCGAGGGCACCTCGCAGGTCGTGGCGGTCGAGGTGCCGGTCAACGTCGTCGACAAGAACGGCGATCCCGTGCGGGGGCTGACCGCCGCCGACTTCGAGGTCTTCGACGGCAACGACCGCCAGCCGATCTCCTCTTTCGAGATGGTCGACCTGAAGACCCTGGACACTACGGGGAGCCCGGAGGCGGATGCCGGCGGACCCCGGGCGGACACCCTGCGCTCAGGGGCCCGGCGCCACTTCCTGTTCCTCTTCGACCTCTCCTTCTCCACCCCGACGTCGATCCTCCGGGCACGCCTGGCGGCGCGGGACTTCGTCTTGAGCTCGCTCCACCCTACGGACCTGGCGGCCGTCGCCACCTATTCGATCGAGACCGGTCCCAAGCTGGTGGTGACCTTCACCCCCGACCGGGCGCAGCTCGCGCGGGCCATCGACACGCTCGGCTTCCGCCGCCACCAGGACGCGCGCCGCACCGATCCCCTGCGCTTCATGATCGACCCGCCGTCCAACTCGGCCACCGGGGTCTTCGGCCAGGGCGAGGTCTCGGACATCAAGGCCCAGCAGGACCAGATGGTGCTCGAGTACCTGCAGAGCGTGGCCTTCGCCGCCGAGCGGATCGAGCGGTCGATCGAGATGGGGCGGATCTCCGCCTACTCGCGTTCCCTGGGCGACGTGGCCAAGGCACTCAACACCGTCAAGGGGAGAAAGCACGTGGTCTTCTTCTCCGAGGGGTTCGACAGCCGGCTCCTGGTCGGCCGCGACACCACGGACGAGGACTCCGAGACGGACAATGCCCGCCTCCTCGGCGGCCAATCCTGGATGGTGGACACCGACAACCGCTACGGCAACACCGGGCTCCAGGGGGACCTCAACCGGATGATCGACGAGTTCCGGCGGGCCGACTGCGTCATCCAGGCGGTCGACATCGGGGGCCTGCGGGCCGCCAACGACCAGCGGGCGCGCCCGAGCGGCGAGGAGGCCCTGTTCTACATGGCCCACGGGACCGGCGGCGAGCTGTTCAAGGACGCCAACAACCTGCGCCAGCCCCTGGAGCGGGTGCTCGATCGCACCAGCGTGACCTACCTGCTGACCTTCGAGCGCTCGGACCTGAAGACGGACGGCGCCTACCACCGCCTGAAGGTTAAGGCCAAGCTGCCGCCGGGAGCCCGCCTGAGCCACCGGACCGGCTACTACGCGCCGCGCCCGTTCAAGGATCTCGACCCCCTGGAGAAGAACCTCCTGGCCTCGGACGGCATCGCGAGCGCCGCGCCCCGGCGCGACATCGACCTGAACGTCCTGGCCGCCCCGTTCCGCGCCAGCGAGGCCCTGTCCTACGTGCCGGTGATCCTGGAGATCGGTGGCAAGAGCCTGCTCGAGGGGCACACCGAGAAGAAGATGAACGTGGAGATCTACAGCTACGTCAGCGACGCCGAGGGGCAGATGCGGGACTTCTTCAACCAGGGGGTGACGGTCGACCTCGCCAAGCAGAAGGGGCGCCAGTCGATGGAGCAGGGTGGCATCAAGTACTACGGCCACTTCGAGCTGCCGCCCGGCAGCTACCAGGTGCGGGTGCTGGTGCGCAACGCCGAGACCGGGCGCACGGGGGTTCAGACGGCCAAGGTGGAGGTGCCGGCCTACGCCCAGGCCGAGCCGGTCCTGCTGCCGCCCTTCTTCATGGAGGACCGGCAGAAGTGGGTGCTGGTGCGCGAGCCGGAGGGGGGCGGGCAGGCGCAGTCGGTGGTCTATCCCTTCACCGTCGACGGCGAGCCCTACGTGCCTTCCGCACGCCCCGTGCTCGACAAGGAGAGGCCGGCGCGGCTGTGCCTGGTGGCCTACAACCTGGGCAAGGGGGACCTCGCCGTCCGGGGCGAGGTGCTGGCGGCGGACGGCAAGGCGTCCCTCGCGGGCGCCGCGGGGCGGCTGTCCAAGGTGGAGCGCAAGCCCACCGGCATCCAGGGCCTCGACAAGATGGTCGCCACCTTCGATCCGTCGGGCCTCATCGCGGGCCACTACGTCCTGCAGGTGACGATGACGGACCCGGCGACGGGGCACAAGGAAGCCAGCTCGCTGCCCTTCCTGGTCCTGAACTGAGGATTGGTGATACTTTGACGAGGTTCTCTTTTCTTTTTTCTTTTCCTGGCTTCGGAGGATCGATCCACCTTCGTGAGGGCTGAAAGGACGGACGATTGCATGAACATCAGAATGGCTAAAGGGCTTCAACGTTTCGCGGTCCTTGCGGTTATTGCGGGCGTGGGGCTTTCCGTGGGCGCAGGGCCCTGGCCCGTCGCGGCGCAGAGCCAGACCTTCTCGGGCACGACCGACGTCACCGTGGTCGAGGTCCCCGTCCAGGTGGTCAAGGACGGCGAGCCCGTCCGCGGCCTCACGGCCAACGACTTCGAGGTCTTCGACGGCCGCAAGAAGGTGCCGGTCACCGGCTTCGAGGTGCTCGACCTCGCCGGCACGCAGGCCTCCGCCGCGCAGGCGGCGCAGATCCCCATCTCGGCGCGGCGGCACTTCCTGATGCTGTTCGACCTCTCCTTCTCCGAGCCGGGCGCGCTGTCGAAGGCGCGCAAGGCGGCCCAGGACGTGGTCACCAGCCTGCATCCGGCCGACCTCGTGGCCGTGGCCACCTACAGCTCGCTCCAGGGCCCGCAACTCGTCCTGGGCTTCACGCCCGACCGCCAGCAGATCTCGGCCGCGTTGGAGACCCTGGGCCTGCCCAAGCTCGTGGACCGCTCCCGGGACCCCTTGCGGCTCGTCCTGAACGACGCCCTCCTGGCCTCCCGGCAGACCCAGCGCCCGCAGACCCGGGGCGCCGAGGCCCTGGAAGCCAGGGACGCGGAGATCATCGACACCCTGCAGTCGATCAGCGTCGTCTCGGCGCGGACCGAACGGAACATCCAGCAGCAGATCGTGCGCAACCTGACCGCGAGCTTCGCCGACCTCGCCCACCTCATGGGCGAGATCGAGGGCCGCAAGTACGTGGTCTACCTCTCCGAGGGGTTCGACAGCTCCCTGGTCACGGGGAGCGCCGGCCTGCAAGCCGGCGGTGGCGGAGGGAACGATCTTTCGACCTTGATCGACTCGGCGAACAGCGCCGCGCCGTCTACCGACGCGACCGGAGGCACCGGCTCGGACGATCGGTTCGGTGACACCCGGACGCAGAACGCCGTCGAGAAGATGCTGGAGGAGTTCCGCCGGGCCGACTGCCAGATCCAGGCCGTGGACATCGGAGGCCTGCGGGCGGGCGCCGATCAGGGATTCCAGCGCACCAATGGTCGGGACGCCCTGTTCAACATGGCCAAGAGCACGGGCGGCGAGCTGTACGAGAACTTCAACAACCTCTCGACGGCCATGGGGCAGATGCTGCGCCGCACCGGCGTCACCTACGTGCTCTCCTTCCAGCCCGACAACCTGAAGCCGGACGGCACCTACCGCAAGCTGCGAGTGGAGCTCAAGAACGCTCCGCGCGGCGCGCGGGTGGTCGCCCGGCCGGGCTACTACGCTCCCAAACCCGCGGCGGCGGCGGCGTCGCCGCTCGAGCGGGCCTACGGCAAGGTGCTCGAGGGCGCCAGCGCCCTCATGGACGAGGAGAGCGGCTCGATCTCCGCCGCGGTGCTCGCGGTTCCCTTTGTCCTCAGCGCCGACCGGGCGTACGTGCCGGTGCTCATCGAGATCAACGGCGCGAGCCTTCTCGCCGGCAAGCAGGGCGCCACCCTGCCGGTCGAGATCTACGTCTACGCCATCGACCAGAACGGCTCCGTGCAGGACTTCCTCACCCAGACGCTCGGGCTCGACCTCACCAAGGCCCCGCCGGCCCTGAGCCAGACGGGCCTCAAGTTCTTCGGCCACGTCGAGCTGCCCCCGGGCAACTACTCGCTGCGCACGCTGGTGCGCAACGGCACCACGGGCGCCTCCAGCCTGCGCGTGAACTCGATCGAGGTGCCGGCCTTCGGGGGCGGCCAGGCGGCGCTCCTGCCCGCCTTCTTCCCGGAGCCTCCGGGCCGCTGGGTCATGATCCGGGAGAACCCCAGAGAAGGGCAGCCGCAGGCGGCGTACCCCTTCATGCTCAAGGAGCAGCCCTACATCCCCGCCTCCCTGCCCGTGCTTACCCCGGGGCAGGCGGCCGCGGTGGTGCTCCAGGGCTACAACATGGGCACGGGCGACCTCAAGGCCGACGTCAAGATCCTCTCGGCCGACGGCAAGGAGGTCCCCGGCGGCGTCCTCACGCTGGCCGGCAAGGAAGGGGCCGGGAACGGCTCGGTGCGGGTGTCCGCCACCTTCAATCCCCCGGCCCTGCAGCCGGGCGAATACACGCTCCAGGTGACGGTCACCGACGGCGCCGGCAAGACGGACACCAGCACGGCCCGGTTCGCCGTGGGCGGGTCGTCGGGTACCCGCGGAGGCCGCTGAGCCGGAGGGCTGATGAAGGCCGTGAGGATGCGCAGAGGCGGAGCAGGGCGGCCCCGCGGGGCCGCCCCCGCGGCCGTCCTGCTGGCCCTCTTCGCCGTGCCCGTCTGGGGTCAATCCAAGACCCCGCCCGCCTTCTCCGGCGGCACCCAGGTGCTGTCGGTCGAGGTGCCGGTGCAGGTCGTGCGCGGAGGCGAGCCCGTGCGCGGCCTCACGGCGAACGATTTCGAGGTCTGGGAAGGGCGCCGCCGGGTGCCGGTCGCCGGCTTCGAGGCGCTCGATCTCGCGGCGTCCTCCGCGGGGAAACCCCAGACGCTCGGCGTGCCGTCCGCCGCCCGGCGGCACTTCCTGTTCCTCTTCGACCTGGCGTTCTCCGACCCCTCGTCGATTGCCCGGGCGCGGCAGGCGGCCGCCGGCCTCCTCGGGCGGCTCCATCCGACCGACCACGTGGCCGTGGCCACCTACAGCGCCACGCGCGGGCCGCAGCTCGTGCTCGGCTTCACCTCCGACCGGCGGCAGATTGACAGCGCTCTTGAAAGCCTGGGCCTGCCGGGCATTCCCCTCGACCCTCTGCGCCTCGTCGTCGCAGAGGCCCTGAGCGCCGGCAATGCCGCCGGCGGCGCCGTGGCGCCGCTCACCCGCGACCCGCTCGCGGAGGCGACCGACGCCGCCACGCTGGTCCGGTTCGACGCCGTGACCAGCTCCGTCCAGGGAGCCGACCGCGCGGCCCTCCGGAACCACGTCGACAACTTCACCCGCTCCCTCGCCGACCTCGCCCGCCAGATCTCCGTGGTGGAGGGCCGCAAGTACCTGGTCTTCCTCTCCGAGGGGTTCGACAGCGCCCTGGTCCAGGGCACCTCCGACGAGCAGCGCCAGGTGGAGATGAGCGAGAACGCCCTCCATGGCGAGTCCTGGCGGATCAACCCGGAGGAGCGCTACGGCCTGACCGAGACCGGCAACGACCTCGAGCGCATGCTGGAGGAGTTCCGCCGCGCCGACTGCGTCATTCAAGCCGTGGACGTCGGCGGCCTGCGGGCCGGCGCCGAGCAGGGGGTACCGCGCGTGGGCGGGCGCGACAGTCTCCTGATGATGGCCCGCGGCACCGGCGGCGACCTCTACGAGAGCTTCAACGACCTGGCCGAGGCCATGGGGCAGATGCTCAAGCGCACCGGCGTCACCTACGTGCTGGCCATCGAGCCGGACCTCCAGACCGGTGGCTACCGGAGGTTGCGGGTGGAGCTCAAGAAGCCTCTGCCCGGCGCCCGGGTGGTCCACCGGCCGGGGTATCAGGTCCCCAGGCCCTTCGCCGAGCAGGACCCCATCGAGAAGCTCCTGGAGGCCGCCAACCAGGTGATGAGCGGCGAGGAGAGCGATGCCGTCTCTACGGCCGTGCTCGCGGCGCCGTTCAAGTCCGCCGGGGAGAAGGCCTACGTGCCCGTGCTGATCGAGATCGACGGCTCGACCCTGCTCGCCGGCCGGCAGCCGGCCACCCTGCCGGTCGAGGTCTACGTCTATGCCCTGGACGGCTTCGGGGCCGTGCACGACTTCCTCACCCAGACGGTCGGCCTCGATCTCGCCAAGACCGGAGCCGCGCTGCGCCAGGGCGGCGTCAAGTTCTTCGGCCATCTCGACCTCCTGCCCGGCGACTACTCGCTGCGGGTGCTGGTGAGGAACGGCGCCACCGGAGTCTCGGGCCTGCGGGTCGTGCCGGTCCGGGTGCCCGCGTTCGCCCAGGGAGAGCCGGCCCTGCTGCCGCCCCTCTTCCCGCAGCCGCCCGGCCGCTGGCTGGTCGTCCAGGAGGAGCCGCGGGGCGAGGGCAAGCGGCCCGACTACCCCTTCCTCCTGAGCAACCAGCCGTTCGTCCCCGCCTCGCGGCCCGTGCTCGTCCCGGGACAGGAAACCCGGCTGGTGGTGGCCGGCGCCAATCTGGGAGCTGAGCCCTGGAAACCGGAGGCCCGGGTGTTGACGCTCGACGGTAAGGAGGTCCCAGGCGGCAGTCTCGAGCTGAGCGAGCCTCGAAACGACCGCAATGACCGCTCCGTGGCCACCTTCCGGCCGCCCACGGACCTGAAGCCGGGAGAGTACGTGCTGCGGATCACCATCCCGGGGACCCCGGGAGTCGCCAGCAGCCTGCGCTTCGTGGTCGGCCCCGTCTGAAGGGAAAAGGAGGAGACGATGACCAAGGCGAGGAGGCCTGCTCTCGCGGCTGCTGCGATCCTGCTCCTGCTCTCTCCCTCTCTGCTCAAAGCCCAGAGGTTCACCGAATCCACCAGCGTCGTCGTCGTCGAGGTCCCCGTCCAGGTGGTGCGCGACGGCAAGCCCGTGCGCGGCCTCGCCGCCGCCGACTTCGAGATCTACGAGGGGCGCCAGAAACAGCCGATCACCGGCTTCGAGGTCCTCGACCTGGCCAGCGTCTCCACGGGGGCCAAGGACAGCCCCAAAGCCGCCGCCCCGCGTCTGCCCGTGGCGGCGCGGCGCCGGTTCGTGCTCCTCTTCGACCTGGGGTACTCCAAGCCGTCGTCCCTGACCAGGGCCCGCGAAGCCGCCAAGAGCCTGCTCGACGGAGGGTTCCATCCCTCGGACCTGATCGCCGTGGCCGCCTACCTGCCTTCCCAGGGACCCCAACTCCTCCTCGGCTTCACCACCGACCGGCAGCAGGTCCGGGCGGCCGTCGACCGCCTGAGCCCGGCCCAGAACCACTTCGCCGCCGACCCCCTGCTGCTCTCCTCCGGCTCCTTTGAGGACGCCGCTCCCGAGGTCCACAGCAAGGTGGCCGACACCGCCGACGCGGAGACGGTCTACCAGGGCCGCGAGGCCACCGTCTCCACCTTCGCCGCCGTCGAACGCAGCGAGCGGGAGAGGAAGCGCAGCACGCTCGCCGCCTTTACCCGCGCTCTGGGCTCCTTCGCCGAGGCCATGGCCGCCGTGGACGGCCGCAAGAACGTGATCTTCCTCTCCGAGGGCTTTGACAGCGCTCTGGCCTTGGGCACCGTGGACGAGGCCGAGACCCTGGACATGAACACCAACTCCATCCGGGGCGACGTCTGGAACATCGACAACGACCAGCGCTACGGCAACACCAAGTCGAGCAGTGACCTGGAGAAGATGCTCGAGGCCCTGCGCCGCGCCGACTGTGTCGTCCAGGCGGTCGACATCGGCGGCGTGCGGGCCAGCGCCGACGACCTGCGGGCCGCCCGCTCGGCCGGTGCCGACGGCCTGTTCGTCATGGCGAGCTCCACCGGCGGCGAGCTCTACCAGAACTTCAACGACCTGGGCACCGCCGTTGAGAAGATGCTCGACCGAACGAGCGTCACCTACGTGCTCTCCTTCCAGCCCGACGTCAAGCAGGACGGCCAGTACCGCAAGATCAAGGTCGAGCTCAAGAACCCCCAGGGCGCCCGGGTGGTCTACCGGCCCGGCTACTTCGCGCCCAAGCCCTTCGGCCAGCGGACCGGCCTGGAGAAGGTGCTGCAGACCGCTGGCCAGATCGTCGCCGGCCAGGAGGGCGGTCCCGTGGGGCTCGCCGTGCTGGCGGCTCCTTTCCAGGTTCCTGGCGAGAAGGCCTATGTGCCCGTGGTGATCGAGATCGACGGCCCGAGCCTCCTCGCCGGCATGCCCGGGAACGACGGCAACGCCCTGCCGGCCGAGATCTACGTCTACGCCCTGGACGGCGACGGCGTGGTCAAGGACTTCTTCACCCAGACCGCAGGCCTCGACCTCGCCAAGGTGGGCGACACCGTCCGCCGCACCGGGATCAAGCTCTTCGGCGATCTGGATCTCCCGCCCGGCACCTACTCCGTGCGGGTGCTGGTGAGGAACGCCCGCACCGGCGCCGCCGGCCTGCGCGTCACCTCCGTCGAGGTGCCGGCCTTCTCCCAGGCTGCCCGCGTGCTGCTGCCGCCCTTCTTCCCGGACGCCGCCGGCCGCTGGCTGGTGCTGCGCGAGGCCAAGGTGCGGCAGGGCGAGGTCCCCTATCCCTTCATGTCCGGCAGCCAGCCCTACATCCCGGCCTCGCATCCGGCCCTGCGGCCCGGCGAGAGCGCCGCCGTCTCGCTGGTCGGCTACCACCTGGGAGAGGGGAATCTCGCGGCCCAGGCCATAGTCATGACCATCGACGGCAAGGAGGCGGGGGAGGGGACGATCGAAATCCTCAGCCGCGAGAAGGACGCGGAAGGCGGCGCCGACCGGCTGGCCGCCGCCTTCCGGCCTCCGAGCCTCCAGCCCGGCGAGTACGTGCTGCTGGTGACGATCACGGACGCGAAGGGCGTGGCCGAGACCAGCGTCACGCCGTTCAAGGTCCTTGCCGGGGAGAAGACGACCAAGGGGGCCGGCGGTTAGCGGTCCGGCGAAAGTCCGCGTCGTCCTCAAGCCGGGCCGTGACAAGTCGGTCCGCGAAGGCCATCCGTGGGTCTTCTCGGGCGCCGTGGCCCGGCTCGAAGGTCCGGAAGACGCTCCCCTGGCGCGGGTCTTCGAGGCCGGGGGGCGTCCCCTCGGGCTGGGCTTCCACAGCCCGCGCTCGCAGATCCGCGTGCGCATGCTGGGCGCTGGCGTCGAGGCCGTGGACCGGCACTTCTTCGCCGCCCGCATCGCCGAGGCCCTGGCCCTGCGCGAGGCCGTCCTGCCTCCGGAGACCACCGGCTACCGCCTCCTGAACGCCGAGGGCGACGGCGTGCCGGGCTGGACGGTGGACCGCTTCGGCGACGTCCTGATCAGCCACATCACGGCCTCGGGCCTGGAGGCCGTGCGGGATGAGGCCTACGCCGCTCTGTCCGAAGCCATCCCGGGCTCGGCCATCCTGCAGTCGAACGACGTACCCGTCCGCCGGGCCGAAGGGCTCTCCCATGAAGGGGAAGAGATCATTTCCGGCGCCCCTCCGGCCGCGGCCCGCTTCACCGAGTCGGGTCTCACCTTCACGGCCGAGCTCTCCGGCGGGCAGAAGACGGGCTTCTACTGCGACCAGCGGGAGAACCGCCGCCGGGTCGAGCCCCTGGCCGCCGGACGCACCGTGCTCGACCTCTTCGCCCACACCGGCGCCTTCGGCCTCTACGCCCTGCGCGGCGGCGCCTCGCGGGTGGTGCTCGTCGAGTCCTCGGCTCGCCTGATCGAGCGCGGGCGCGAGCACGTGGCGGACAACGGTTTTCAGGATGGCCGGGATGAATGGGTCAAGGCCAACGTCTTCGAGGACCTCCGGCAGCGTACGGATACCTACGGCCTGGCCGTCTGCGATCCGCCGCCCCTGGTGCGCAAGCGGCAGGACCTCGACGCCGCGGCCCGCGCCTACAAGGACCTGAACCGCCTGGCTCTCGCCCGCGTCGAGCCCGGCGGCTTCCTCTTCACCTTCAGTTGCAGCGGCGCCGTGGATGCCAAGCTCTTCCGCCAGATCTTCTTCGCCGCCGCCGTCGAGGCCCGGGTGCGGGTGGACCTCCTGGAGCCCCTCGCCGCGGCGCCGGACCACCCGGTCGCCATTACCCATCCGCAGGGCGAGTACCTCAAGGGCTGGCTCGCGAGGGTGCGCGGACCGGTGCTGTAGGCTTCAGATATCCTTTCAACGATGCCAAGGTGGTTTCGTCTCCTGCTCTGGGGGGCTGTCCTGACCCTGGCGCTCGTCCTTCGCCTGCCGGCCCTGGCCGCGGGACTCCCCTATATGGGCTATGTCGACGAGGGGTTCGTCCTGCACCCGGCCGCGCACCTGCTCCGTACCGGGGGCTGGGACCCCGGCGAATACGCTTATCCTTCGCTGCCTCTCTACGCGACCGCGGGCGCCGTCTTCCTCTACTCTCCCGTCTACTCCGCCGTTCACGGCCATTCTCTCCGGCAGGACCTCTCCTGGTCCCGGAGGTCCTATGGCTTCCCCGGCCCCGTCGAGGTCGTCGTGGCCGGCCGGCTCCTCACGCTGTGCGCCAGCCTGGGAATCGTCGTCCTCACCGGCCTTCTGGCACGGCGCCTGGGGGGAGAGGCCGCGGGGCTCTTCAGCTCCCTGCTGGCCGCCATCGTGCCCGCGCTGGTGATCCGGGGCGCCGTCGTATCCGTGGACCCCTGGGCCACCTTCTTCATCCTGGCCGCCCTCCTCTTCGCGGAGAGGGCCGCGCGGACGGACTCGCCGTACCGGGACGCCGTCCTCGCGGGAGTCATGACCGGCTGCGCCGCCACCTCCAAGTACACGGCCGCCCTGGCCGGCCTCGCCGTGGCCGCCACGCTCCTGCGGGTCCGGGGGGACTGGCGCCGCAAGGCCCAGGCCGTCGAGCTCGCCGCCCTGGCCGTTCTGGCCGCCACGGTGGCGACCATGTCGGCGCTGGTCCTCAGGAGCGGGCAGGTTGTGGAAGCCCTGGCCGGCCACGCCCACGGCTACGCCGTCTCGTCCATCGGGTCGTATTGGGACCAGGCCGTGCGGCGGGCCGAATGGGACCTGCCCTTCGACGGTCCCGAGCTGGGAGCGCTCTTCCTCGGCTGCGCCGCCCTGGGCTGGCTGGTGGCGCTGCGGGACCGCCGGTACGCCGGCACGGCCGCGGCCTGGACCCTCTACGCCGGGGCCGTGCTGGCCCTGTTCGCCTCCCAGGCCGCGCAGCCCTTCCGCAACCTCCTGCCTCTCGTTCCCCTGGCCTGCATCCTGGTGGCGCTGCTCTTCGTTCGGGTTGGGGAAGCGCTGGCCCCCCGTTGGCATCCCTGGGCCGGCGCCGCCGCGGCGATCCTCATCCTGGCGGTCTTCCTGCCGTCTCTGCTCCCCTATGCCCTGGAGCGCTCGCGGACGGTGGACTCGCGGGTGGAGGCCGTCGACTGGCTCCTCCGCCACCGCCGTCCGGACGAGCCCCTCCTGGTTTCGGAGGAGCTCGGGGTCGTACAAAACGAGGTCGCCCGGCTGCCGGGCCGGGTCGTGGTGCTGCGGCAGCCGCATGCGGTCTCGCGCCTGATCCGCCGGCGGGACGTCCGGTTCATCCTGACCGGGAGCTTCGGCGGGGGGCGGCAGGTCCTGCGGGACGCCCTCCTCCGGGGAGAAACGCGGGTCCGTTACCGGCGGGTCGCCACCTTCGGGGGCAGGCCCGCCCTCGGGCGAGCCCCCAACCGGCGGCACGTGATCGTTTATCAGCGGGAGCGGCGGGTTCCCGCGGGCACGTCTCCTGCTACCATGGTCCCGGTTGGGTTTCAGGCCGCGGGGGGCGCACCATGAAGTATTCCACTGTTCTCATCCTTCTCCTTTTTCTCACTCTCTCCTCGGGCTGCGCGCCGCCGGACGCGGAAGACGCCGGGGGCAGCACCGGGATGTCCCTGAGCACGGCGGCCCAGGCCCAATCCCAGGCTCCGGCCAACCGCGGGGCGATCCCTCCCAAGCCTGAGCCCGATCTCCAGGACGAAGAGCGGGCCACCATCGCGCTCTTCGAGCACGCCTCGCCGGCCGTCGTCTACATCACCTCGATCGCCGTGCGCCGCAACGCCTTCTCGCTCAACTCGACCGAGATCCCCCAGGGTTCCGGCTCGGGGTTCATCTGGGACCGCCAGGGGCACGTGGTCACCAACTTCCACGTCATCGCCAGCGCCAACGCGGCCCAGGTCACCCTGTCCGACCAGTCCACCTGGGACGCCCAACTCGTGGGCGGGGCTCCGGAAAAAGACCTGGCCGTGCTCAAGATCAAAGCGCCCGCCAACAAGCTGACCCCCCTGCCCATCGGCCGGTCCGAGAACCTGCGGGTGGGCCAGAGCGTCTTCGCCATCGGCAACCCCTTCGGGCTCGACCAGACCCTCACGACCGGCGTCATCAGCGCCCTCGGCCGCGAGATCCAGTCGGTCTCCGGCGTGCCCATCCGCGACGTGGTCCAGACCGACGCCGCCATCAACCCCGGCAACTCGGGAGGGCCGCTCCTCGACAGCGCCGGCCGCCTGATCGGGGTCAACACGGCGATCTACAGCCCCTCCGGCGCCTACGCGGGCATCGGCTTCGCCATTCCGGCGCACGACATCTCCTGGGTGGTGCCCGACCTGATCCGTTTCGGCCGGGTCCAGCGCCCCCGGCTGGGCATCGAGCTGGCGCCCGAGAACCTGGCCCAGCGGCTCGGGCTGGAAGGGGCCGTCATTTACCGCGTCGAGCCCGGCTCCGGCGCCGACCGGGCGGGTCTCCAGGGCCTGCAGGAAGACCGCCGCGGACGCGTTTCGCTGGGCGACGTCATCGTCCACGTCGACGGCGAGCCCATCAAGTCGAGCGGCGACCTCATCCTGGCCCTGGAGGACAAGAAACCCGGCGACACCGTCCGCGTGGGGCTCCTGCGCGGCGACCGGCGCGTCGAAGTGCAGGTGAAGCTCAGCCCGCCGGCCCGCTAGGCTCTCAGCCGCGATATTGATCGTCCGAGACGGGCTCCAGCCACTCCGTCTCGAAATCGATGTTGAGGGCCACGTGGGACATTGGCGCCTCGGGTGTAGCGCCGTGCCAGTGCTTCTCTCCGGCGGGGATGTAGACCGTCTCGCCCATCTCCGCTTCCTGAACGGGACCGCCCCAGTGCTGGAACCGGCACCGTCCTTCCGCCACGAAGAGGACCTGCACCCCGGTGTGGGTATGCCAGTGCGTCCGCGCGCCGGGGGAGAATTCCACGCGCAGGATCTTGTTCGGAGCCACCTCCGGCCCGACGGCCAACTTTCGCAAAGTGACGGCGCCGGTGAAATAGGACGGGTCCGCGGGCTCGCCAGAGAGGGATTGGAGGTCGAGGATGTGCATGGGATTTAAAGGCTTTTAAGTCGTCGCTGCTTGATTGCGGAAACGATTTCGTCAAAGCTGCCTACCAGAGAGCAGGCTCACGAGGCCTTGAGCTTCAGTTGCTGTGGCTCGGCTAAAACCCGCTGTAGAAGAGAATCTTCAGACATACCGTCATAGCGGTTCTGCAGATGCTCTCTAAGGCGGAAGAGGCGCTTGTTCGCAGTCCGGACCAATTGTCCAAAGCTACAGGCTTCGATTCGTCCGAGCTCTGGCTCTCCAACTCTGCGGACCCTCCCGATCTTATCGTTGACTGTGTGCCCTAGGACGTAGGCATGGACGTACGGAGCTCCATCCACAGCTCCACAGGCTAGAATGTCTTCGACATAGCCTCCAGCTTGATCCATTTCGGTGCGGCCAATTTCCGACCTGCCTCTCTTGACCTCGATCAAGAGGACCGAGCGCATCTGCACCAGGTTGCTGTCGTTTGAAAAGCCTTCCGTGCCGACGATGGAAAGCGTCGAGTCCTGCAAGACCAGGAGATCTGGCCGCTTCCGGGCAT
>CAXTNS010000016.1:0-25284 GCA_964245465.1 uncultured Thermoanaerobaculia bacterium | reverse complement strand
TTTGAGGTGCTTGAGCCGTATGCGGGGAAACTCGCACGTACGGTTCTTAGAGGGGTTGGGGGGCCGTAAGGCCCCCCAACCTACTCGGCTACGGTCCTTGTAGAGAGTTGGTACTGTGTCGAGCCAAGCCAGCGAAGAAACCTGAAGCACGCAGGAGCTTGCAATGCAGGAAAGTAAATTTCCGCCAAAGGCGTTTATATCGTATTCGTGGGAAAGCGATCTTCACATAGAGTGGGTGCGCGGAGTCGCTGGGCGACTAGTTCATGCAGGCGTGGACGTTACACTCGATCAATGGCAGATTGTGCCTGGGGAGAGCCTGACCTCCTTTATGGAGGGGGGCGTTCGTGATTCGAACTTCGTTATCGTCATCTGTACACCTACCTTTGCGCGTAAGGCAGATTCTCGCACAGGGGGAGTGGGCTACGAGCAGCAGATAGTGTCAGGAGATCTCCTGCAAGGAACACCACGTTCGAAGTTCATTCCACTCCTGCGTGCTGGGGAACTCCACGGTGAATCACGTGCACTTCCCACATATCTTTCAGGCTCAGTCTTCATCGACTTTCGTGACGATACAAAATTCGAAGCCTCATTAGAGGAGCTCCTTCGTGCGATTTTTCGAAAGAGGCGATTTGTAAGGCCAGTCTTGGGAACTCCTCCCTCTCTCCCGTCTACCGCTGATCCGTTACCGCCGGCAGTTCCGCTGGAGTCAGTAAGAGAACCTTCTGAGAAGCATTGTATCATTCTTAATGACCAGCTCCAGCCAGAGGAAGGCTCTCGTGCTGTCCTTATTCTAGTTGACGAGATCTTGGATAGCCTAAGACGTAGGATACCGTTTGAAGTTGAAGTGATTATCCCGCAGTTACGAGATACTCGTGAAGCACTGTCCGCACTCGCAGCTAAGGGAGATCTGGCCCTAGAGGATCGAGAGCTGCGATTGGAACTGCGTCGGAAAGTTCTCCATCTCAGTATCTTTGATATTCCGGAGGATGCTCTGCTTTCCGAGTTGATCGAGACGGTAGCAAGACAAGCTGGTCGTATCTACGGACTAACAGAAGTTGACCAAGTCGCGGAGTGTGTGGATGAATCAATCAAGCTGTTTTCGCCAGCATCGAGGCGGGAGCAAGGCACCACGTTTCAGATCTATCCCGAGTCTAGGGACTGGTATACAAGCTTTACCATATATCGCAAAGAGGCTGAGGAGCTTGCAAACAAGGAAGGTGTTCCCGTTGGTTACCTTATCGGCGACTATGGCTTACAGCTATTTGACTTCCCTTCCGTTGTTGTTCGAACCAAAGTCATTCCAGCTCTAGCATTTGAATATTTTAGGCTTAAATATGACGACAGAAGGGGTGATAAATGGAGAAGCGCGTCGTCAGTAGAAGAGTTCTTCGATATCTATAAGCTAAAGATCGGTCTCGCTTGAGCAACTAGAGGAGCTTGAGTGACGTATAACACAGAGCCTCCAGCGGACAGCTACGCTGCCGCTGAGGCTCAATCGTTACTGCGACACGAAGTCGCTCTTTGATATGAAGTTGTTCCCTTCGCTGTATGAAGAGGAACCACCCGTACCACCGGGTGAACCTAGGGGCCTGAATAAAGAGCGGCCCTGACAATGTACAGAGGCACGCGTAAGCGTGCGGGGCGGGAACCGCGAGGGACCTGCTCTCCTGGCAGCCACAAGCCGGGCGATGGCTAGGTAGCGGGTATGGTAAACACATGTGAACCTGTGCAACGACCGTCATGGCCACAAGCTAAAGTGGCTGACAAGCTTGCGCCAAAAGGCACGGAAGCCGGAGGTGGATTTAACGGTGCCACCTCGTGGTCAACAGCGCTTCCCGGTCGACAGCAGGTACCTAACCCCGCACAGACTTCAGGAGCGGAACGTGGGAACCCTGTATCTTCTCCCGCGAGGGAAGGCGAACCGCAAGGGGAGTTGATGGAGGTGCGGGCTTGGGATGTCGGAAAAAGCGAAGGCCGCTCTGTAATCGAGCGGATACGGGTTTCAATGTGACCCGGCACGAAAGTGAGCCCACGTCCGACGGGTGCCTTTTCGCGAGAAAGTATGGAGAACACCTTAAACGGGAAGAGCAAAGAGAGGTGGAGGTGGTTCGACCACCCGCCGGTGCAGCCCCTCCTCTGGTGCGTCCAGAGCCTGGTGCCTGCATGCTAGTATCGCGAAGGTTGTTCCGTGAGGGCAACCGGGTCGATCTCGGATCGGCCTTTGAGGTGCTTGAGCCGTATGCGGGGAAACTCGCACGTACGGTTCTTAGAGGGGCTAGGGGGCCGTAAGGCCCCCTAGCCTACTCGGCGGCGTAGGCGCGTCGAACTTGTACAGCCACTAAATGGAAACATACATGTCTGCAAACATGCCAAAGCCCACTGTATTCATCGGCTCCTCCAAGGAGGGGCTAAATGTTGCCCGTGCAATTCAGGCAGAGCTCCAGAATGATGCGGCATGCAGTGTATGGAACCAAGGTATATTCAGTCCTGGCAGCTTTACCTTGGAGGTTCTAGAGCAGGAGGCTGCGACACGCGACTTTGCCATCCTCGTGTTGACGCCCGATGTGCTGCAGACGTCCAGGAGCCAGAATTCTTATGCACCTCGACCAAATCTTCTGTTTGAGCTTGGCCTATTTATGGGAAGGCTTGGCAGAAAAAGGGTGTTTGCTATTCAAAATAGAAATAACCCATTGGATCTGTCCGACCTCTACGGCCTAACCCTTTTAAAGTATGAATCAGCGGAACCTGATGGCCTTAGGTCCGCAGTGGCCACTTCATGCTCTTTCATTAGAGAGGCTATTCGGACTAACGGGTCCCGAGCGGCTACCCCTCTCCTTGTTGATCGCCAGCACGTCCATGGCGTTGTAGGTTCCATTGCTAATCGCTTGGCGTCGGCCAGGTCCGAGGTGAGAATATCAGGCTTTGACTGCAAGTTTGTAGTGTTAGAGCAGACTGCTGCCATTGAAGCTGCTCTTACTCGCGGTGTAAGGATAAAGATATTGTGCTTAGACCCCGAGAGCAGTTCCGTTGTGGAGCTTCTGCAAAAAGTACCAAGCCATAGTCCTAGCGTAGATGATCTACGGCGGGCGGTCGCCTACAAACACCCGCTATTCTACAAGTGGAGAACGACTTTTAGTGACCTTTTTGAGGTTCGTTTCCTGCACGTTCTTCCGGTAGTTGGAATGTTCATAGCCGATCCAGCCAATGACGGAGTCATAAAGGTGGAGCTCTACACTCACGAACAACGGCACGGCGATATTTCTCGCCCGCATCTGATCATTCCCTCATCTATAGGTAGCTGGCGTAATTATCTTCTTAGGCAATGGGAGCTATATTGGAATTCGTCGCGCGTACCCAATGATTCCGAATTAGAGCTAAAAAAGACGCCGACTTCCGCTGTGCATAGTATAGATAGGCCGACGGATAGGCCGACGCCCAACTCGGCCGATCGAGCGGACGGAAACCGCAAACAGCGCGGTTCCCGCCGCTCATCGGCATAACGTTGGCCGAGCTGAATGAACACCCCGATGGGTATCGCTAAAAAGATCAGTCGAGCTCAGAGCGGCCGGAAGAGGGCCCTCGCGGCCGCATGGGTTCTGTACCTCGCGTCGCTGGCGTTACCCGCGATCCTTACCGGCCCGACGACTTACCCCGGGTTTTTTGTTCTGATGATCGGTGCGTTCGGGATGTTCGATGAGAACTTTGCATGGCTCGCCAACCCAACATTCTTTCTCGCCTCCATTCTCTATGTGACCTCTCAATTCCGTCTTGCATGCGCCATCTCTGCTGTGGCAGCCCTTTTGGCGTTGACGAGCTACACCTTAGAAAGGGTATGCGGGGACGACGGCTGTACCCCAGTCATCGGGTTTGGCCTGGGCTTCTATGCATGGCTGTTGGCCATCCTCGTTCTATTCTTGGCCTCGGCGAGCTCGATAGCGGTTTCAGCCGAACACCGTGCCTGAGGATGTCTGAGTTGGCCGGCCGAAACCGGCTTCGCCCGTTACTCCGTTGGAGCCCATCCGCGCCGGCGGGTTGATGCTCCCTGATTCGGCTGCTCCAAATAGGTGCCAGCCGAAGAGAGAAAAGTAAGGGCGGTCTTTCTCCCTAGAGGTAGCTTCCAGGCCCTCGGAGCACCTTGCCAGGTATCTGCGAGGCTCATCAGCCCGCCCGCTTAGCGTTGATGAGCAGGAAAGGGATCGTCAGACCTGGGTTTTTCCGGGAAAATCCGCTCTGTGAATACACCTCACCTTGGCCCTGCGATGAGGGCGCGATCAGGCTCCGTCTTCAACCAAACTGTCCGATCCGTCTATCCGGCCACGAATGGCAGGGCTGGTGGGAAGCTCCCGGCTGGGAATTGGACTGTCCGGTCCCCTCTTCGCAGCTTCTCGGAGGCTTCGCGGAAGGCTCCCAAGAACCAGGCGTACATCTCGTAGAGCTCCCGGCGAACCAGCTTGCTCGTGGCATGGAACAAGGGCGCGGGCGATTTCTTCGACTTCTTCGCAAGGCTCGCGTAGCTCATCGGGTCAAGGTCCTCTCCCCTGCGGCGGGCCGCGTATTCCTGCGTTCCGTCGTGCCAGTAGCCCTCCAGGGTTTCGCCTGCCAGGAGCGCTCGGACGCAGTGGACACCTGGCCAGTCCGTGACCCGCTCAACAAGGCCCTCCTTGACGCCGTGCGCCAGGATATAGCGTAGCCTCTCGGTCTGGGCCGCAGCCTCGGAGCTGATCACGATGGCCTGGTATCTCCTCGACCAGATCTTGTCCCGCCAGCCGACCAAGCGCCCGATCTTGCGGGCAAGGTTGGAGTTGACGTAGCTCATGAAGCGGGAGAGTTGGAGGGCGTCGTCGACGTCCAGGAGGAGGTGGAAGTGGTTGGAGGTGAAGACGAAGGCACAGACGGCGATCGGATACTTCCGTTGGGCCCTGTCGAGGACACCGACGCCGATGTCGTTGACGGCCTGATTGGGGCGAAGGAGGAAACGGCTCTGGAGGGTTCGGCAGGTGACCTCGACTAAGGCACCGCCTTCGGGGACATAGCGGAGTCTTCTCATGCCCCGAATAGACGTAAAAAATTGGGGACTTTTGAGAAATCCCCACCGGGCTTGAGTTTGCGAGGGGGATCCGAAGTCCATTTCGACATTTTTAAAACGGCAGGGGGATCTCCCCATGTGTGAGAGCGAATTACCTGGAGCACCGTCCTACCCAGTGGGCCAGCCGAAACGGCGGGCCTGTCCCCAATTGAGGATGCTGACGGCCTCCCTGATGGACGGCTGTCCTCCTCTCAGCACAGGAGCAGGATACTCTTGACCGCCTGGCACAAGGTTCGCTTAATGGCCCCTTCAGCAGGTCCATTGGGTAGAAAAGAAGTTGGAGGTTGGGCAACGAAGAGTGGAGCCACGTTGTTGAAAGGTTGTGTTCGAATCAATGCTCTTGATTCGAGTCCAGCGATCTCTACGGAGGCCTGATGGGTCGGGCTTTGTGGATCTTTAGAAGGGTAGTCGGTCTGGCTCAACGCCAGAAAAGGAGCTACGCCATGTCTGTCCCGAACAGCTCGTTTCTTGTGGCTGACCTTCTCCGCTCACTGGGTCCTGAGCTGATCGTCAGCAAGCAGGGCGGTGAAGACAGCCGGGCCATGCTCCCGGCTCCGGCCAAGCAGACGCCCACCCGAGGCGAGACTCAGCCTGGCCCCGAATTCAAGTCCACCCTTCGCGCGAACCTCCGTGCTGCCGCCCGGCACATCATGCGGGGCCATCAGACGCTGAGCTTCCGGGAGTGCTCCCGCCCGGCGTGCCTGAATGCCAGCAATATGATCCCCTACCCGGTAGTCGTGGAGAAGAGTGTGACGGACGCGGACCTGGAGGTGATCTTCCAGCGAGTGATGACCGCCGCCCTGGAGGAAGTGGCCGCCAATCCACTCTCGGACCAGACGCCCGATGGGTGGAACGAGCCGGAGCTCGTCTCTTGACGGCAGTGTGCTTCTTGATCCCCCCTCCCTCTCCCTGTCGCACTTGACAGGGAGAGACCATCCTCCGGCGCTTCCATCTCAGTTACAGCGCTTCTTCGTGTCAGAGGCTTGGATCCATGGGAATGAACGACTCTCAGACCCTCGACGAGGAACCGGGCTCCGTTCTGCGCGAGCTCATCGCGCGCGAGCCGATCTTTCATCGTCCCGAGCTCGGCACCTCACGGGCCGACTTCGAGCGGATGACGGACAGCGCCTTCTGGGAGGTTGGCGCCTCCGGACGGCGCTATAGCAGAGAGTTTGTGCTTGACGAGCTCGAGAAGAGATACGCCGCGGGCTCTCCCGCAGAAGAAGACCTGCAGGCGACGGACTTCCAATGCCTCGAGATCGCTGCCGATAACTACCTGCTCACCTACACGCTGGCCCAAGGTCCCAGGATCACTCGACGCGCCACCCTCTGGCGCCGGACGGCAGAGGGCTGGAAGATCGTGTACCACCAAGGCACCATGGTTTCCGTCATTGACGAAGACAAGGGGCAGGCGTAACGTAGAAACGTCCAGTGAACGAACGACGGACCTGATCCAGGATGGGAGGACAAGGATGACTCCATCTCTTTCCAAGACCTTCGTCGTGGCTCGGGGGCTGATCTACTCGTCCGCCTTCGTGTTGCTCTGGTCGTGGCTCGCCGTCTCGGTCCGGTGGTTTGATTCCGGGCACCCCTTCGCGGTCCCGGTCTGGCTTCGGCTGATGGGATGGCCGCTCGCCCTGGCGGGCGCTCTTCTGGCGGCCCTCTGCATCGGGACCTTCGTCACCAAGGGCCGCGGTACGCCCGCGCCGTTTGACCCGCCTCGCGAGTTCGTGGCCTCCGGTCCGTACCGCTACGTCCGGAATCCCATGTACGTCGGCGCGGCGGGTGTCATCCTCGGCGCCGGCCTGGTCCTGTCTTCCTTTTCGATCATGCTCCTGGCGTTCGCCTTCCTTGCGATCATGCACCTCTTCGTCGTGCTCCACGAAGAACCGGCGTTGGCCGAGAGGTTCGGGGACAGTTACGTGCGGTACAAATCCTCCGTCCACCGTTGGCTCGTCCGCAGGCCCTCTTCCTCATGACGCTTGGCGCGCGCTTCCGCCGCTGATCACCCGAGCTGCCGCAACGCGTCTTCGAGCCGCGGCAGGGCCTCTTCGATCTCGGCCGTGGAGACGGCACCGACGCTCAGGCGGAACCAGCCGTCGTCCGTGGTGGAGCCGAAGGCTTGGAACTGCACGATGCCGATGCCGGCCGCGGCCAGAACCCAGCGCCGGACGTCGCTGTTGGTGAGGAGCTCCTTGCCTTCCGCGGTCCGGCGCCCGAAGGGATGGATGCGGGCCGTGAGGTAGATGGCGCCCATAGGCGGGATGCTGTCGACCGGCAGGCCGCCCGCCTTCATCCTCTGGAAGCCGAGGTGCAGGAGGTCGAGGCGCTCTTCGAGCTGGTGCTTGAAGGATTCCTGGTAGCGGCGGATCCCCTCTTCGTCGTCGAGCAGGGCCACGGTCGCCACCTGCTCGGCCCGGGGCGCCCAGGCTCCGACGTGGCCGAGCACGGCCGACATCCGGTCGATGACGTCCACCGGTCCCACGCCCCAGCCCACGCGCAGCCCGGTGGCGGCGAAGCCCTTGCTGATGCCGTCCACGAACAGGGTGTAGCGCGCCATCTCGGGCAGCAGCTCGGGCGGCGTCACGTGCTGGAGGTCGCCGAAGCGGAGCATCCAGTAGATGTGGTCATAGAGCACGTAGAGGGGCCGCTCGCCGCGCCCGGTCCGGGCCTCGTTCTCCTCCAGGACGCCCTCGCAGATGGCGAGCAGGGCCTCGCGCGCAAAGGCGGTGCCGGTGGGGTTCAGGGGCGAGTTGAGGCAGAGGAGCCGTGTGCCCTTGAACTTGCCCGCCAGCTCCTCTCGCGTGGGAAGGAACCGGTTCTCCGGCCGGCAGACCACCGGCACCCCTTCGGCCCCCACGAGGTGCACGTAGTGGTTGTTGTTCCAGCTCGGGACGGGGTAGACCACCCGGTCGCCGGGATCGCACAGCGTGCGGAAGACGCAGTAGATGATGGGCCGGGCCCCGCCCGCGATGAGCACCGACTCCACGGGGTAGCGCAGCCCGAGGTCGCGCTCGTAGAAGTCGGCGACCGCCCGCCTCAGCTCGCCGATGCCGGAGGACGGCGGGTAGTTGGTCTCGCCGCGCTCCAGGGCCGCCAGCGTGCCCGCGGCGAGCTGGGGCGGGATGGGGAAGTACCGCGGATCGAAGTCGCCCACCGTCAGGTTGCAGATGGGACGGCCGGCGGCGATCAGGGTCCGGATCTCTCCCGCGATGCGGAGGATCTCCGAGCCGACGAGGCCGGTGGCCATGTCCGAGACCCGGCACCGGGGGTCGGGGCCGGCATCCCGCGCGAGCGCCGCGAGGTCGAGGCACGTCTCTTGGATGTCCATCCGTAGACTATGCCAGCAATCGGCCCCGCCTTCCAGAGGGGCCAGGGGTGAGGGCCCGAAGGGAGGGGCTACGCCCGCCGCAATCCCGCCGAGAGGTGTTTCAGCCCCTCGGCCACGTCCTCGGGGCTTACCGCGAAGCCCAGCCGGAAATGCCGCGGCGCCTCGAAGAACCGGCCGGGGACGATGGAGGTCTCCCAGCCCCGCAGCCAGTCGTGGAGGGCGTCGCTGTCCTCTTCCTTCCGCAGGCGGGGAAAGAGGGTCATGGAGCGCGGGGGGACGACGCAGTTGAGCCAATCGGCGTGCTCGGCGAGGAAGGCGTGGACCTGGCGGACGTTGGGATCGAGGATGGACCGGCTCCGCTCGGCGAGGCGCGGGAGCTGGCGGAAGGCCGCCGCGCCCATCGTCTCGCCGGGCACCGAATCCACGGCCTCCATGAAGTCCTTGGCGCGGCGCATGCGATCCGCGAGGTCCGGGGAGGCGAGGATCCAGCCGCAGCGCAGTCCCGAGAGGCCGTAACTCTTGGTGAGGCTGCTCGTGGCGACGAAGTGGGGTCCAAGGTGGACGTGGCTCGGCGGCGCCTCCTCGAACCAGACGTCGCGGTAGACCTCGTCGATCAGCACGAGGGCGCCGGCGCGCTCGGCGATCCGGCCCACCTCGGCCATCTCGTCGGGAGGCAGCAGCACGCCCGTCGGATTATGGGGATTGGTGATCACGACCAGACAGGCGCCGGTGATCTCCGCCTTCAGCTCCCCAAGATCGATCCGCCAGCCCTCTTCAAAACGGCGGGAGAACCGGCGGATGCGCGCCCCCAGGAACTCCAGCACCGCCAGGATCGGCTCATACGTGGGCTGCTCCACCAGCACCTCGTCGCCCGGATCGACCAGGGCGGACAGGGCCAGGAAGTTCGCCCCCGAGGCGCCCGGAGCCGGGACGACCTGCTCCGGGACCACGCCGTACCGGGCGGCGATCGCCTCCAGGAGAGGCGGATAGCCATCCCGGTTCGCCCCGTTCACCAGCACGTCTTCGGGCTCCAGGATGAGATCTCCCGTGCCGCAGGGCAGGAGGCCGCTGTTCGCGAGGTTGTACCGGGCCGCGGCATGCTCCTTGGCCCAACGCATGTAGACGCTGCCCTTGGTCATTGTGGGACCCTCAGAGGCCCAATCGGCTGTGCCAGTAGATTGGGTCGCGGCGAAGGTGCATCACGGCTACGACCCGAATACGGTCAGGCTTTATCTGGTAGATCAGAGCGTAAGGGAAACGCCTGAGGCGGCAGCGGCGTACATTGGCCGAGAGCTTGGCCCAGGCTGTGGGGTTCAGGAGGATTCTGTCGATCGTGCTCCTGACCTCGGCTGCGAGCTCCTCACCGAGTCCTGGACGACGATCCTCATAATAATCGACAGCTTCCTGAAGCTCGGCTCTCGCCGGAGCGAGGAAGTCATACTTCATGCTCTACGGTGAAACTTCAGGGAAGAAAACACCTCGTCTCCGGGGATTGCAGAAATCTCGCCACGCTCGAAAGCGGCAATCCGATCCTCAGCCTCGTGCGCCCAACGTGCATCAATCTCGTCCTGGTCGGACTCGTCCAAGCTCTCTAGCAGTCGATCCGCAAGCTCCGCCCGGGCCTCCCCCGGAAGGGACAGAGCAGCCCGGAAGATCTCATCGTCCTTGGCCATGATTTACTCTCCGTCCCTATTCTACCGGACTCCGCTTCCCCTCCAGACAAAGTACACCGGCACCCCGAGCAGGAAGATCCCTGTCCCGATGAGCGCGTTGAGCGTGTCGGTGAAGAAGATGTTGACCACGATGCCCACTCCCGCGAGGGTGAAGAGGAGAGGAACCAGGGGATACCCTGGTGTGGGGAACGGGCGGGGCGCGTCTGGCATCGTGCGGCGGAAGACGACGAGCGACAGGCCGGCCAGGGCGAAGAAGATCCAGTCCGCGAAGACGGCGTAGCTCAGCAGTTGGTCGTAGGTGTTGGCCACGGCGTAGGCGGCGGCGAGGGCTCCCTGGAGGAGGATGGCCGCCGTGGGCGCCCGGAAGCGCGGCGAGAGCCGGGCGAGCGAGCGGAAGAAGAGGCCGTCCGCCGCCATGGCGTAGTAGACCCGCGGCGCGGAGAGCAGGGAGAGGTTCATGAAGCCGAACGTGGAGACCACGATGAGCAGGCTGATCACCCGCGCCCCGGTCTCCCCCACCAGCCGCGACGCCACGTCTGCGGCCGGCGTCTGCGTGGCCGCGAGGCCCGGCGCCCCCAGCGCGTGGACGTAGGCCACGTTGGCCGAGACGTAGACGGCGATGACGCAGAAGACGCCGATGCGGATGGCCCGAGGCAGGTTCCGCTGGGGATCTTTCACCTCCTCGGCGACGTAGTTGAGGTTCTGCCAGCCGCCGTAGGCGAACATGGCGGGCACGAGCCCCGCGAAGAAGGCCGAGAGGAGGGTCAGGCCACCCAGGTCCGGCGGCACCAGGGGCTCGAACGTGATGCCGGAGCCGCGGGTCAGCAGGAAGGCGCCCACGATGAGGGTCGCCAGCGCCACCGTCTTGGTGAAGGTGATGACGTTGAGCAGCACCGCCCCCGGCTTGATGCCCAAAGCGTGAAAGCCCGCGAGGGCCAGGAGGATGGCGCCGGCGAGCCAGCGCGCCACTCCCGCCGGCAGGTCCACCAGCCGGGCCACGTACTGGGCGAAGGCCACGGCCACGGCCGCCGTGGCCCCGGACTGGACGATGAGCAGGAGCCCCCAGCCGTAGAGGAAGGCGACCATGGGGGAGAACGCCTCGCGGAAGAAGGCGTATTGGCCGCCCACCCGCGGCATCACTGTGCTGAGCTCGGAGAAGACGAAGGCCCCGAAGAGGGCGATGACGCCGCCCGCGATCCACACCGCCAGGATCAGGAAGGGCGTCTGGACCGTCCGGGCCACGACGTAGGGATTGATGAAGATGCCCGATCCGATGATGCCGCTGATGACGATCATCGTGGCGTCGAACAGGGTCAGACGCCGGGCGAACCCCGGGCTCGCCGCTGCCTCGCTCATGGTGGCCTCCCCGCTGGGACCGTAAACGCGCGGGGAGTTTACCGCAGAGGGCCGGAGATCATGGCCCTACGACGGGCAGATCCGGCTCTCCGGTCACCGGTTTGTCCCAGTCACCCTCCCGCAGGTAGACATCGCCAAAGGAACTGGTCCGGGGCTCGTTGCCCCGATGAATCTGGTTCGCGAAATCGAAAATCCTGTTTGCAGGGATCAGGTACTGCCGCTCTCCCCAACGGACAGGGAGGAAGGGAGTGTCCCATCCCTTTTCCATTTCGCCCTCTTTGGAGGACGGCTCCAGGACCAGCTCGCCGTCGCGCAGGAAAGCCCTTCCAATTACCTCCGCGTAGGTGCCCAAGCAGCCCTGCCATGTAGAGGAAAACGTTCCGTCCGGGTTGAGGGTGAGCCTGAGGTTGAATCCCAGGCCGCGGCCCAGGTAGTACTCCCCCGCGATCTGGTCCAATCGGGTAACGGGCTCCGGCCTCTCCGAACGGACTGGGCCCGCCAGCAGGGACAAGGGAACAAGGACGACGGCGATCGCAAACCTCCACGCCTGTGCCATGGCTTCACCTCCTCAGTCTTAGACACCCGACGGCGCCAAAAAGATCCTGGCAAAGCTCTTGCTACTTCTTCGCCCTGGAGCGAGGCTGTATGTCGAACCAAGCTGTCCTGCACCAAGAGAGGCCGGAATCTCCCGAGACCTCACCGCCGGCAAAAACAGAAGCGCGCCGTCCCCGCGCCCCAATGAGCCAGCGCGGCCTCCTCTGGGTAGTCGCGGTCTCAGCGCTCGCCCTGCTTCTCCTTTTCGTGGCCCGGCACTTCGACGAGTACCTGCGGCGCACCCTGGAGACGAAGATCAACCAGCGGCTCCACGGCTACAGCGTCAGCCTCGGCGGCGCCCACCTGAGCCCGTTCGGGCTGGCGCTCACGCTGGAGCGGGCCGTTATCCGCCAGCAGGCGAACCCCGAGCCACCGGTAGCGGACGTTCCCCGGTTGACCGCCAGCGTGGAGTGGAAGGAGATCCTGCGTGGGCATCTGGTGGCGAACGCCCTGTTCGTGCGCCCACGCGTCCACTTGAACCTGCCGCAGCTCCAGCAGGAGAACCGGGACAAGGTTGACGTCCAGGACCGCGGCTGGCAGCAGGCCTTCCAGTCCATCTACCCCCTGAAGTTCAACCTCGTCGAGATCCGGGACGGTGACATCGTCTACATCGACGTGGACCCGAAGCGGCCCCTCCACGTCTCGCACTGGAACCTGACGGCCTCGAACATCCGCAACATCCGCTCGGCCAAGGACGTCTATCCATCCCCCCTCCACACCGACGGGGTGATTTTCGACACCGGACACGGCGTCGTGAACGGCCACGCGGACTTCCTGGCCGAGCCCTACCTGGGCGTCCACGCCCTTTACCAGGTGGAGAACGTCCCGCTCGACCGCCTGCGGCCCATCATCGCCAAGGCGAGCTTGCACGTCTCCGGAGGCGTGCTCTCCTCGCGGGGCGAATTCGAGCTCGGCCCCAAGCACCAGGAGGCTGCTATCTCCGACGTCATCGTGCGGGGTCTGAACATGGAATACGTCCACACGCCCGCCACGACGGCTGCTGAAAAAGAGCGCGGCCGCAAGGTCGCCGAAGTTGCCAAGGACCAGCAGCCGGAGATGCCGGTGCGGATCGAGCGCTTCGAGCTGGTGGACAGCCGGCTCGGTCTGTCCGGCCCGGCGAACGACCGCCGCTTCCGGGTCTTTATCGACGACACGGACCTTGTGGTGACCAACCTGTCGAGCGGCTTCCGGGAAGGGCCGGCCAGGGCGAAGATGACCGGACGGTTCATGGGCAGCGGCGCCGCCAACGGCACCGCCGTGTTCCGCGACGACCGCAAGGGGCCGGACTTCGAGATCAAGGTGGCGGTCGAGAAGGCGAGTCTGCCGTCGATCAACGACCTGCTGCGGGCCTACGGCAAGCTCGACGTGGCCGAGGGGACCTTCTCGGTGTACTCCGAGATGAAGGTCCGCAACGGCCGCATCGAGGGCTACGTCAAGCCGCTGTTCAAGGACGTCAAGGTCTACGATCCGGAACAGGACAAGAAAAAACCGGTCCTCAAGAAGATCTACGAGAAGATCGCGGGCGGGCTCTCGCACATCCTGGAGAACCGTCCCCGCGACCAGGTGGCCACCGTGGCCGACCTCTCGGGCTCGATCGAGGACCCGAACACCAGCGCCTGGGAGATCGTCGTGCGCCTGGTCTCGAACGCTTTCGTCAAGGCCATCCTCCCGGGCTTCGACCGCGAGCGCGAGGCGATCCGCAAGGGCCGGTGAGCGCCTCCCGCCTCAGCGGCCGGGGGGAGTAATCGAGAGCACTACCTTTTCCACGGGGATCGAGACGTCCGCCGGGGCGCTCCCTTCCGCGACCACCAGGGTCACGCCCAGGGTGTCGCCCGCGAGCACCCGCTCGGACTTCTTCAGGTGTCTCAGGGCGGGCGCCGCGTCGAGCAGGACGTCGTCCCCGGCCGCGCCGGGGGCCGGATCCTCGAAAGACGTGATGTTGCCGATGTAGTGCGGGTCGTTCACCGGCGTCGAGGCGGGTGCGTCGGGGAGGTTGAGGAAGACGCGGATGCTCGCTCCCGCGGGAGCCTTGACGCCCTGGATGGACAGGCGCACCGCCGGCCCGTCGCCCGGTTTGTCGGGGAGCTTGCGAAGGTTCCTCGCCGCCTCCGCGGAGAGCTGCAGCGTGATGTTCTTGGGCGCGGAGCCGCGGACCGGCCCCCCTGGATCCCCTTCGATGCTGATCGGGTCCGCGGCGCGGGCGGACGCAGCCAGGCAGAGACCCAGGGCCAACGTCAGAGGCAGGACGGAACGTCGGGAGAGCATCGGGGACCCTCCGTGCTCGCGTGAGAGGCGAGCTATTGAAAAGCGTTCGGTCAACTATAGCCCATGAGGGTACAATTGCGGCGGCAGTATCTTGGAGACGGGCAGTTTTTCTCCATCGAAGACGACGTTCTATCGAGGCAAAGGAGAAAAGCATGAGACTGGCCCTGGCCAACCTCAAGGGGGGCGTCGGCAAGACCACGACGGCCGTGAATCTGGCGGCGGCGTTCGCCCGCGGCGGTCTTTCCACGCTGCTGATCGACCTTGATCCGCAGGCCTCCGCGAGCTTCTCCGTGGGCGTGGGCCGCGAGCAGGTGCAGGCGTCTACCGCTGAAGTGCTGGCGGGCAAGGCCGAGGCCGCCGAAGCGATCGTCGAGACGTCCATCCTGGGCCTCCATCTCCTGCCGGGCTCGCTACGGCTCTCCGGGCTGGACGTGGCCCTGGCCCGCAAGCAGGATCCCGAGAAGCTGCTCAAGAAGGCGCTCTCCCCGGTGCGCCGCCGCTACGACGTGGTGGTGATGGACAGCCCGCCCGGGCTCTCGGTCCTCACGGTCAACGCCCTGGCCGCCGCCGAGGCGTTCATCGTCCCCTTGACGCCCCACCGCCTGGACGCCGAAGCGCTGGCGGGATTCCTGGAGCTCGTCGAAGCGTCCCGGGACCGCATCGGCCGCAAGACGCAGCTCCTGGGCATCCTTCTCACCATGGTGGACCACCGCACGCTGGTGACGGACGACGTCGTCTCCGCTGTCCGGCGCCAGTACGGGCAGGCGGTGCTCAAGACCGAGATCCCGGTCAACGTGCGCCTGGCCGAGGCGCCGGGGCAGGGGCTGCCGATCTTCGATTTCGAGAGCTGGTCGACGGGCGCCGCGGCGTATGGGAAGTTGGGAGCGGAGGTGCTGCGGCGGGCTCGGAAGGCGGAATTGCTGTAGGGGCGCCCGGGCGCCCCTACAGACTTGGCTCAATCCGGCTTCTTCGCGGCCGCCATGGCTTTGCCCACGTACTCCATCATCGGGCGCATGTGGGCGGTGTCCATGCCGGCCACCGTCGTCTCTTCCTTGTACATCCGGCCGAGCGACTGCGTGATGCCGGGGTTGCCGCCGGTGAACTCCTGGACGAGGCCCATCCAGCGCCGGGCGAGTTGCTGCACGCGCTCATCCGCCGGGTCCGTACCCCGGTCCATCTCCGTCTGCACCTGTTCCATGAGCTCCTTCCACTCGCCTTCGACTTGACGCATACGGTCCTCGCCAAGAGCCTCTCTCCTCTGCCGGAGCTCTTCCATCTGCTCCGGGGTGTAATACTTGTCCAACATGGTCGTCACCTCGATGACTTGAAGGAATTCCTCCGTGGGGACCGTCTCGTCCGACCGCCAGCGCCTCGCGATCGTCTCCATGCGGTCGCACAGGCGTTGCTGCATCCCGATCTGCTCCTTGAGGTGCGCGATGTGGAGCTGCAGCACGCGGTCGGGCGTCACGTCGGGACGCTTCAGAAAGGTCCCGATCTCCTCCAGGGAGAAACCCAGGGTTCGTAGAGACCGGATCTGCTGCAACCGCACCACGTCGGCCTCGGTGTAGAGCCGGTAGCCCGACTCCGAGCGATGCGACGGCGAGAGCAGACCGATCTCGTCGTAGTGATGGAGCGTCCGCACGGACACTCCGGTTCGCCTGGCCAGCTCGCCCACTTTCCAGGGCGCGGGCCTCATGGTTGGATGCCTCCTTTCCGTCACGTTCCCTCATGACGGGAAGGACGATAAAGCCTCACGTTACGTGAGGGTCAAGCCCCTACTCAATATTCCGCTCAATATTCCGCGTACCCTTCGCGCGTCCGCACCCGGCCGCTGAAGCCCTTCACGCGGACGTCGACCTTGTGCCAGCTCCCGTCGCCCTTGGAGTTGGTGGGGTAATAGCCGAGCGCGTACTGCTGGCGCAGCTCCTGAAGGATGTTGCGGAACGCGTTTTCCAGCTCCTCGACGCGGTCGACGGCCAGCACGCGTCCGCCGCTCTCGGTGACCGCCTTCTCCAGGTCCTCGTACTCCTTGTCGTTGGACGCGTAATCCCGCCAGGACGAGGTGAACGACCTGTGCTTGCCGCCGAGCTGGATCCAGTAGATCAGCGACTGGCCGGCGCGGGCCTTCCAGAGGACGTCGGAGGCGGGCAGGACGCTGTGGACGTCGGAGCCGTCGGAGAAGAGCACCACGACCCGCTGCCCCTGCCGGGCGTCGAGCGCCTTGAGCGAAAGGTAGAGGAAGTCGTTGACGGCCGTCCCGCCGGCCGACTGGACCCCCGAAAGAGCGCTCCCTAGGACGGCCTTGTCGGCCGTGAAGGGGGTGAATTTGAGAAGGCGGTCGGAGAACAGGGCGAGCATGGCCTCGTCGGACGGCTTCATGCCCGCGAGGAAGGCCTTGGCGCCCCGGCGAACGGCCTCCAGCTCCTTCTCCCTCATGCTCTCGCTGGTGTCGAGCAGGAGCACGGCCGTCAGCGGTAGCTCGTCGCGGCCGAAGGTGACGATCTCCTGCTCAGCGCCGTCGTCGAAGACCCGGAAGTCTTCCTGGGCGAGGTCGAGGTTGCGCGTGCCGTCGCGGATCACGCTCACGAAGAGGGCGCGCAGCTTGAGGTTGAGCTCGTCCATGATCTGGACCGGCTGAGTGACTACGGAGTCCGCGGCCGAGGCGCCGGAAGCCGTGTAGGCCACGGCCTTGAACTCGCGCTGGACGTTGTCGTCCCCCACGTCGACCCGGACCCGGAAGGGAGGGGTCTTCGACGAGCCCATCAGCTTGCCGTTGACGAAGACCTCCACCCGGTCGACCGGCTCGCCGGCACGGACGCCGACCTCGACGTCCGTCTGCCCGAAAACCGGCTGGTCCGGCGTGGGGCTCTCGATGCGGATGGCCACCTGGGCGGCCACGGTCGATGTGGCGAGGAGCCCGAGCGCAAGGGCGCAAAGGAGGGTCCGGCTCGTCTTCATCGCCCCACCCCCGTTCCGGAACCCTCGACCGGCGGCGCGTTCAGGGCCTGGGTCAGCACGGGCAGTCGCGACTTCGAGTTCTCGGCCAGGAACGACCGCGCGGGCTCGAACGCCTCCGGGCGGACCGTGTTGTAGAGGAAGCGGTCGGAGGCGCCACTGGTTGATACAGGCGAGGCAAGGAGCTTCTCGACGATGGCCGTGGCCTCGCTGGCGGCCCCCCGCCGGTCGAGCACCGCGGCGAGCTGGATCTTGAGCCGCGGGTCGTCCGGAAAGCGCTCGACGCCCTTGCGGAGGACCTTCTCGGCCTCGGAGGTCCGGCCCCGGTCGCTGTGGATGCGGGCGAGCTCCTGGACGGCGAGCGGCGTGGTCCAGGACGGATCGGTGGCCGCCGCCCGCTCGTCCAGGAGCTTCGTAGCCTCCTCGGTCTGGTCGAGCCGCTTCAGGTTGAGCGCCAGGCGGAGCCTGGCCTCCATATTTCCGGGCTCGGCCTCCAGGGCCCGGCGCAGGGCCTTGACGGCGCTCTCGGGCTGGGCGTTTTTCTCGTAGATGCTGGCGAGGCCCAGGAAGGCCGCGGTGTTGCGGCCGTCGAGGTCGGTCGCCTGCTGGAACATCTCCGCGGCCGGGAGCTGCTGGGCCGATTGAAGCAGCAGGCCGCCGAGGCTGGTGAGCACCCGGCTCGCCACCAGCGCGGCACCCTCCGAGCCCGACTGCTGGTGGTACAGCATGGCGAGGTCCCGCGCCATCTTGCGGGTGTGGACCATCGCCACGGCCTCGCCTCGCGTGCGCCGTTCCAGCAGGCGCCGGTAGGCCTCGTGATGGAGCACGGAAATCGGCACCAGGACCTCGAGGTCCGTGGCTCCGACCTGGTGGATCACCTTCTGCTCGGCCTCGAAGAGGACCTTGCGGGTCTTGGGCTCGCCGTCGACCACGACCGCGGTCTCGAGCTGGATCAGCTCCTCCGGCGCCCGTTCCGTCTCTCCCGCCGCCCAGTCGAGCAGGATCTTGCGGTAGACCTCCTCAATCCTCTCCGATGAGATCTTCTCCCCGGCCTTCACTCCGATGGAGCTGGCGGGGACCTGCGCCCAGGTGGCCTGACCGGCTGACAGCCACGCCACCGCGATGAGCGACAGCAGAAGCTCACCGCGGTACAACGCTTCTGTACGCGCGCGCATGGGACCTCCAAAATGAAATGCCCTCGATCCTCCCCTCCGGGAGGTCCTGCCTATGAATTAAGACAATACTCCAGAAAAAGAAGGGAATGTCGCTACGCCCTTAGTATAAGTCCTTTTCAAGGTGCGCGGGAGAGGAATTCCGTGACAAGGAGGCCTGAAATGAAAAGGGCGGGATCTCCTCCCGCCCTTCGGTGGCCACGTTATCGGCAGTGGTTAAGGGAGCTTGAGGAGTTGTGAGTCTCCGCCGACATCCGCGCCATAGAGACTGCCGTGGAACACGAAAAACTGGCCGCCCCGAGAGTAGGTGTGGACCACGACGCGGCCAGTCCCCGTGGTGCCGTCTCCGAAATCCCAGTCCCAGAGACGCAGGCCGTCTCCGAGGTCAGGATAACCACTCGTGAACGTGCAGGTGCGTCCGGTACACGCAACAGTGCAGGGAGCGTAATTTAGGTTCGGATGCACGCCCGGGGGCAGGGTTCTGAGGTAGTCCGTGGTGACCGGCTTGGCCGTTGAATTCGACCGGTAGATCCCCTGGCTCGAGGTGGCGGAGTCGATCTCCTTGTAGATGAACGCGTGGGTATACCGGGTCGTGGCGCCGCACGGGTAGGGGTTCCAAAACGCCTCGCTGCTCAGGGTCATGCCGTCGACGATGGTCCGGATCTTGTCACGCTGTCCGGCCTCTCCGGCCTGGTTGCTCTTCCAGCCAAACTCCGTAATCCAGACGGGCTTGTTGGCATTGGAGGGGTTTCGGTTGGCGCGCGTGCTCAGTTGGCTGCTGATGCGTGACCGGATCGTCGAGGTGGTCTCGTCATTGTTGGCATTGGCGTGGAAGGATACGACGTCCATAAAGGTGGAGGCGTTTCCTTCAGGGAACTGGATTTCCTCCAGTGTCCGGAAGACCTCCACCGTTCGAGCGTCTGGCTGGCTGGAAGTTACCGGCCCTACGACGAGGGTTCCCGGGGCGTTCGCACGGATCTGCAACGCCGCGGCCCGTACGTAGTCGGCATAGGTTGGATAGGTCCAGAGATCCTGGTCCCAGCCGACTCCTGTACCGCTGTTCCGGAGATTGGGCTCGTTCCAGATTTCGTAGGCTCTGATCTTGCCATTGAAGTGAATGGCCGCTGCTCGGACGAAGTCCTCCCAGTAGGTGATGTTGGTCGGCGGCTTCGTTCCGTTCGCGTTGCTTCCCGCCCAGGTTGGCGCCGTACTCAAGATCGCGAGTACGTTGAGCCCTTTGTTCAACGCGGCATTGACGGCTCCGTCGGGACCGCTCCAGTTGTAGACACCCGTTGCGGGATTTGTATCCCTCCAGGCGATCGTGATCCGCACCCACTTCAGATTGGCTGATTGGATGAGGGCTCCATCGAGGGCTCCTTCGTCGTTCACTCCCAGAGTGATGGGCTGTGAGTAGCAGCGGGTGTTGATCTCGACCGCTCCGGCCGGCAGCACTACCGTCGCGAGTAGAGCCGCACTGAACAAGTGTTGAAACTTCATTCCTACTCCTTGCTACAGGCGCATGGACGATTCCATGCCGACGCATAGCAACACACTCTAAATTCTTAGAAATTCCGGAATTGAGAAGAGAAGAACGGGAGCGTGATGAGCTCTCACGCTCCCGCAAGGAGAAGAGATATCAGCCGCGACCGCGACGCCGGGGGGGCCGCTGTTGAGTCGGCGGCTGCGTGCCGTCGACGATCCACTTGGGCACGCTGAGCGACAGCAACAGGCTGCGCCGGGCGTCGCCGGTGAAGACGAAGTCCGTGTACTCGGAGGCCACGGCCTCGACCTCGTCCGTGAGCGGCGCCGTCACCGGAGCCGTCGAGGCGCTCAGGGTGCCGAAGACGAACGGATAAAGGTTGACGAAGTCGATGTCGCTGCCGAACTTGTCGTTGATCGCGTCGATGAACAGGTTGGCCACGTAGGCATAGCCGAATGCCGTCGGGTGGACGCCGTCGTAGGAGAAGACGCCGCCGGTCAGGAAGGCGCTGTTGTAGGTGATGCCACCGATGCGGACGCCTCGGGTTGCCAGATTGGTCAGCGCGGTGTTGATGTCCACGAACGCTGCGTTCTTCTCGTTGGCGACGTTGCGGATGATGGTGTTGTAGGCGTTGACCCGAGCGCGGATGGTGGCGACCTCGCTGGCGGAGAGCACCGCGGAGTCGGACAGCGGCCCCGTGGGGCTGCCGGGAATGCCGCGGCCCTGGGAGAGCTCGGCGGTCGCGGTCAGCAGCACGAAGTCACCCGCTTGCAGCGGTCCAGTGGGGCCGATCAGCGGGATCGGCTGACCGTTGGAGCCGATCACCGGCTGGCCGGTCTGCGGGTTGGGCACGAAGCGCGAGACGGTGGTCACGAACGGGATGCTCGTGACGTCCGGGATGTTGGCGATCGCCATCTTGGCTCCGGAGGCGGCGATGGCGTTGGCGGCGGTGCGGTAGTCGGCCTCGAACTGGGCCACCGGCGTGAGCGTCACGCCGTCGACCACGATGCCCGAGGTGGCCGCGCCCAGGACGTCGTTGTTGCCGATCCACAGCGTGGCGAAGGTCGGCTGCCGCGACAGGCCCTGCTGGAGTTGGGTGGCACCCTGGGCAGGGTTGGTGTTGCGCAGGATCACGTCGTGGAAGCCGCCGTTCCGGGTGGCCACGAGGTCATGCACGGTGGCGCCCGGCACGGCGATGTTGTCGTAGGCACGCGGCAGGGTCAGGTTGGTCGGCGTGCCCCGGCCCGGGGTGGGCGCAATGGTCGGGGAGACACCGAGGCTCACCAGCCGGAGGATGCCGCAGGGAGCGGGCGGGTTGGCGCCGTTGCACACGGCCAGCCCGCTGATGCCGGGATCGCTGATCAGCGGCTGCTCGAAGCCGGTGGTCTGGCCCGTGGCCGCCCGGTGGATCAGGGCGGGATAGCTGTTCACCTGGTAGGTGCGCGCGAGCGCGCTGCTCGAATACCCAGCCGTCAGACTGTCGCCGAAGGCCACATAGCGGGTGAAATCGACTTGGCCGAAGGCGGCGCCGGCCGTGAGAAGGACGAGCGCCAGGAGGCTCGCCAGGATCTTGAGACGTCGCATCTTCATGTCTCCTTGATGAGTATCCCGTTAGAAGTTGAGCGTCGCGCCCACCAGGATGGCCTGGGTGTTGTAGGTGCCAAAGAACGGATCCTCGTTATCGAAGCTCTTTGCCCGGGTGCGTTCCTTGAAATCCAGGTACATGACCGAGAGGTCAAAGCCCACAGCTCCCGTGTGGCCGTAACCGAGGGTGAAGCCGTTGCGGTCGGCGTCGGGCAGCAGCGGGGAGACCGCCTCTTCAGGCTGCGGGGTCTCGTCGAAGACGTAGCCCAAGCGCCACTGGGAGGTCGGGCTGGCGTTCCACCTCAGGCCGAGGCGGTAGTTGTTCGCGTCTTCCCAATCCTCCCGGATGGCCTGGTCGTCGAGGGAGTTGCCCGTACCGCCGGTGAAGTCGATCTTCACCTCCTCGAACGAGCTCCAGCCCGTCCAGTTGAAGTCGGTCTCGACGAGAAGGTCAGGGGTGACGGAGAACGCGAGGCCGAGGCTCGCTTGGTCTGGAAAGTCGATCCCGGTTTCGACCGGCAGGTCGCGGTTGAAGGGGGTCCTGGATGCGATCAGCGCGTCGAGCTGAGCGTTGCCCGTCGCGATCTGAGTCAGCCGTGCGTCGCCTTCATAGTCGACCGTGATCTGGCTGCGGTATGACAGGCCCCAGGAGAATCTGGGGTTGACCTTGTGCAGGATGCCGACGTTGAAGCCGTAGCCCTCGCTGTAGTCGCCTTCCAGCTTGATCCGGCCGATGTCCACGATCCTTTGGGTGAAGGGGTTATTGAAGGGGATATTGCGGTTGAGCTCGACCGTCGAGATGCGGGCGATGGCACCAACGCCGAGGCCGAAATTCGGAGTGATCTGCCAGCCGATCGTGGGGTTGATGTCGATCGCCTCAAGGGCCGCCTTGGTGCTGATGAACCGGCCCGCGAACTGGTCGGGGTTCTCCCACTCGGTGACCAGGCCGAACGGCGTCATGATGCCCAGGCCGAGCTTCCAGGTGCCGTTGATGGGCTGGACGTAGTACAAATGCGGCGGAAACTCCGACAGCTCCTTCTGCTCCGCCCTGTAGCCCTCACCCGGGAACGGATTGGCGCCCTCGAACTCGGCCTCGGTACTATGGATCCAGGTGGCGCCCACCGAGAAGGCACGCTCGTCGACGAACGCGAGACCGCCAGCGTTGTGGAACAGCAGCGACGGGTCGTCCGCCTGAGCCGTGAAGGCGCCCGCCATGCCCATCGCCTTGCTGCCCTGCTCGAAGATGCTGAAGCCCGCCGCGTGCACCGGCACCGCGGACAGAGCGATGAGGGCGGCCAGACCCAGGGCCCTCCCCATGTAACTTCCTCGCCTCTGCATGGAATCCTCCTGTCCTCAATGAGAAATGGTTGATCCGCCGACCCGTTTGTCTCCCGAGGGCTCCCAGAGTTGCGGAAATCGGGTCTCGGAATGGTCTTTTGCGGCTCGCCTCAACGTTAGTCCCAACGCCCTGGGGTGTCAACGCCCGTGCGGATGGGGACTGCTGCTAGAGTAGGCGCCCTGGAGGTGAGCAACATGTTCGAAAGCCCGGTCCACCAGGAGACCTTCGAAAAGCTGAAGGAATACCTCGGAGAGCTCTTCGACGAGCCTTACCACGACCCCGAGAACGACCATTTCTACGTGCGCTATGGCACGACCGTGCTGGAAATCTCCGTCGAGCCCTACGGCTCGGAGGAGACCGTGATCGCCATCATGTCCTACTGCGTGCAAGACGTGGAGCTGGACGAGGAGCTGATGGCGGGCCTGCTCGAGCTCAACCACCAGATGGCCTGCGGCCACTTCTCGGTGGTGGGCAACGACATCTTCTTCGCCCACTCCCTCTTCGGCCGGAACCTCGACCCGCGCGACCTGCTGCGGGCGATCACGGCGGTCGCCACGGTGGCCGACGACTATGACGACCGCATCGTGGCCCGCTACGGCGGACAGACGGCCCTGGAGCGCATCCAGGACACCGGCGGCCGGCGTAGGCGGCAGGAGATCGGTACGGAATAACAAGGACGGAGCGGTCAGCCCCGGCTCACCACTGGCCGCTCTTGACCGCCGCCTCGGCCTCGCGGTCGAGCTCGCGGGTCTTCTCGGCCTCGCGCTTGTCGAAGAGCTTCTTGCCCTGGACCAGGGCGATCTCCACCTTGATCCAGTTCCCCTTGAGGTAGACGGAAAGGGGGACGACCGTCAGCCCCTTGAGCTGGGTGCGTCCGAAGAGGCGCTCGATCTCCCGCTTTCTGAGCAGGAGACGGCGCACCCGCTCGGGCTCGCGGTTCTCCCGGTTGCCGTGGCTGTAGGGGCTGATGTGGGCGCCGACCAGATAGGCCTGCCCATCCTTGAAGTCGATGTAGCTGTCCTTGAGCTGCACCCTGCCCTCGCGCACCGATTTCACCTCGGTGCCGTGCAACTGGATGCCCGCCTCGAAGGTCTCCAGCACGTGGTAGTCGTGCCGGGCCTTCTTGTTGCTCGCGAGGGGGCGGACGGCGTCTTTGGCCTTGGTCGACATACGAAGGGAGTCTATCAGGGGCCTGTCGCGGCCTTGGCCGCTTTCCCCAGCTCCTTCATCTCCAGCAGGTCCCGGCCCTTGACGTCCGGCCAGGTGACCCGGCGGGCGGCCATGGCCCTCTCCAGCCGCTCCCAGAGGTCGCGGTTTTGGACCGGCTGGCCCTCCTGGGTCTTCCAGCCCCTCTTCTTCCACCCCTCGATCCAGCGGGTAGCCCCGTTCCTCAGGTAGTCCGAGCCGGTATGGACGGCCACGGAGAGACCCGGTGGCAACGCCTCCAGGGCAGCGATGGCTCCCAGGAGGTCGAGTTGGTTGGAGGTCGTGGCGGACAGGCCGCCGGAAAGGACCGCCTCCTCCCCACCTCTACGGACGAGCGCGGCCCATCCTCCCTTGCGGCCGGAGCAGGAGACCCTCAGGAACACCTCCGCGTCGGGGGGGACGGCTGGAGCAGGAGGCCGTCCGCCGCCCCGCTGCTTGCGGATCTCCAGCGTCGCGAGCTGGTCCGCCCGCTCGTTCCACTTGTTGCCGGCGTGCCCCTTGATCCAGCCCCAGTGGATCTCGTGCGTGACGATGAGCTCGGCCAGCCGGCGCCAGAGGTCCTCGTTCTGGAGCTCGCCGTCCTTGCGCCGCCAGCCGCGGGCGACCCAGCCGGGAAGCCACTCGGTGATCCCCTTCCTCAGGTACTGGGAATCGGTGAAGAGGTCCACGTTGCACGGTCCCTTCAAAGCCTCCAGAGCACGGATCGCCGCCGTCAGCTCCATCCGGTTGTTGGTGCTGTGCGGCTCGCCCCCGGAAAGCTCCTTGACCTTGCCGCTCGCCGGATCGATGAGAATGGCGGCCCAGCCGCTCGTGCCGGGGTTGGGGTCGGCACCGCCGTCGGTGTAGATGGTGACTTCGGGGAGGGGCTCAGGCATCGGGTCTCCAGAGAACGGGGCGCAATCTAGAGGAATCAGGAGGAGAACGCAAAGGCCTCATGGCACGTCTCTTGCGGAAACCATGCAATTCGACGGCGTAGCGCCGGTCCCCTTTGACGTTGTCCCAGGAGGCCGTACCCCATCCAACGTTGATTTTTGTAAAGGAGGCATCCACGTGCGAGACGATGCAGCTTCCAGCTCCTACCAGCAAGGCACGGGATCGTTCCGGAAGTCCCCCCCCAACTATGACCTGGAGAGCGGCGACGACCCCGGGATGATGCACCGGGTCGGCCAGGCCGCCATGATCATCAGCGGTGTGGCGCTGGTCGCCCTGGCCGCCCGCAAGGCCACGGGCCGCCGGCTCGTGC
>CAXTNS010000015.1:10588-25683 GCA_964245465.1 uncultured Thermoanaerobaculia bacterium | reverse complement strand
ACATAGCCGATTCGTCGGCGCAACTCGGTCGGGGGGAAATCGCGCACGTCGCGGTCGCGCGGGTCGCGGGTGGGAGCGGGCCGGGGGAAGCGCTCGCCGAGGGCCACGTAGCAATGGTCGTAGTGGCGCAGCAGGATGCGGCAGGCTTCCGAGAGGTCGCGGGCAAAGTACTGGGCCTGGCCGTTGGGGCCCATGATGCGCTCGTAGCCGCCGATGCCCTGGTTGTCTTCCGCGGAGACGCCGCCCGAGTAGTCGAGGGCCTGCTTGCCGGTGAGCACCATGGCGCCCTCGGGGGTCATGACGAGGATGCCCCGGGTGTGCATGAGCATGGTGGCCTCGGCGTTCCAGTAGGGCTGGGCGCCCACGTTGATACCGGTCACCACGATGTTGATCTCGCCACCGGACTGCGTGAACTCAACGATCCGGCGCAGCACGAGGCCGATCCAGTCCATGTTCTCGGTGCCGCTGTCCATGGCGATCCTGGCGCCGCCGGAGAGGGCGAACCATTCGAGCGGCACGCCCATTTCCCCGGCGAGGTCCAGGGCGGCCACGATCCGCCGGCACTCGGGCTCGGCCAGGGCGCCCATGCCGCGGCTGGGATCACCCAGCAGGATCACGCGGGTCATGCCCTCCGGGTAGCGGTCGGTGTAGTTGCGGACCACTCCCACCACGACGTTGGCCGTGTTGCCGCCGTAGGGGCGGTCCACGGGCACGAGGCGGCTCTGGGGATCGAGGTCGTGCTCGATGAATTCGCCGGCCGGCAGGTCGATCTGGGCCTCGCGCCGGGAAGGGGCCAGGCGCTTGACGACCTCGTAGGGATAGGGGAGGCCCCGGCGCCGCAGCTCGACCACCTTCTGGGCGTACTCGCGGAGCGGCTTCAAGGGCGTTTCCGCGGGCTTGCGGAAGCGGAGGACCATGCCGGCGCCCTCGAAGTTGGTGATCTGGAGCACCCATTCGCGCAGCTCGCCGCCCTCGCGGTCGGGGATGCGGCAGCGGACGTTGACCTTCTCGAGCCCCAGGCCCTCGGAGAGGGGGGCCAGGCGGTGCACGATGGCGTTGAGCTCGCCGGGCCGCAGGTCGACCGGCGGCCAGACGTTGAGCAGGACCCGGTTCCACTGCAGCCGCTCGGAGGCGGCGCGGCGGGACTGGAAGCGGCGGATGCCGGCGAGGGCTTCCATGAGCATGTGCTCGAGCTGGGGCAGCTCGGCCACCCGGCCCGCGGGGTCCTCGGGGGCACGCACGGGTGTCAGGTCGCGCACCTCGGCCACGGCGAAGAGGCGCTCGTCTCTGGGGTTCTCCCGGGCCACGCCGTGGAAGAGGTAGACCCCCTCGGGCGCGGCCAGGCGGTCCAGGTGGAAGTTCTGGAGGCGCCAGAGCTCCAGGCGCAGGGCCAGCATGGGATGGATGCCGCGGTAGACCCGCTCCTCGTGGAACGCGTCGCCCTCCTCCGCGTTGCGCCGGAAGGTGAAGCTCCGGGTTCGGGTTCCCCCGGGTCCGGAGACCACCACGGCCACGCGGCGCAGACCGGTGGGCAGCGCGGGGTCCGCCAGGAGCTTGGCGATCTCATCCGCCGTGGTGTCCTCGGCGGCGAGGGGGCCGGGCTGCCAGAAGTAGAGGTCGGCCACGATCTCGGAGCCCTCGGGAGCCTCGGCCGCGAGCCGGGAGACGGCCGCGGCGGTCGCCGCGAGCCGCTCGTGTGGGGCGTGGGGGGCGATCAGGTGGACGTGGGAGCCCCGGTACTCGTAGCCGGCGACGGCGAAGGCCTGCCCATTGACCTGCCCGTCGAGGCGGGTGAAGTCGACGCCGCCAAGCTCGCGGATGCGGTAGTAGCGCCGCACCATGGCTTCCAGCATGGCCTCGCGCAGGCCGTGCGCGGCGCTCTCGAAGCGCTGGGAGAGGAGGTGGTGGAGCGGCTGCGGACAGTCCACCAGGGCACGGATGCGCGCGGCCCGCTCGGTGGGGCTCGTACCAGCCGCCAGCGCGGCGAGATCGGCCTCGGCCGCGGCGTAGATCCTGTCGCGGGCGGCCAGGAGGAGGGGACGGTCGAAGACCCGGTAGCGCACCTCGCGGGCGAGGTCGTGCACGGCCGGCTCGCTGCCCTGGGTATCGGTGATGATCCGGTCGAGCAGCTCGCGGACGTCGGGGCTCCGCGGACCGCCTTCCCGCTCCAGCCAGGCTTCGAGGAGGGCGAGCACGGGCGGCACCCGCTGCGCCATCCTCCGGTGGGAGATGGCGACGCGGAAGAGGCTTTCCTCCAACTCGGGCGAGCGGTCGAGGCTGCCCACGCCGTAGTGCGCGAGGGCGCGGCGGAGCTTGTCGAGGAAGCCGGCGGGCAGGCCCTGGCCGCGGGCGTCGAGGTCGCGCAGGTAGGTGAAGAGGTACTCCTCGGCGCTGTGCCGTCCATCGCCACTGCCGCCCCCGCCGTCACCGGGCTGGCGGCGGAAAAGCGAGCCGACGTCGGCGAACGTGCGGAGGATCTCCTCTTCGGGATGGAAATCGGCCCCCGTGCCGTGACCCGCCGTGCCCGAGACCAGGCGCTGTACCCTGCGCGGATCGGCGTCGTAGCCGAGCATGAGCCGGCGCGCCTCCTCCAGGCTCTCGCCGCGGATCGAGGGGGCGCCGTCGTCGGGATGGACGAGGCTTTCGAAGCGGATCCTCGGGACGTCCGCGGAGGAAGGCGGACGGGCAGGGACGGTGGGTTCCAGGATGAGAACCGGCCCGCCGGTGCCGATCTGGGCGTTCCTGCGCACCAGGACCTTGCGCACGCGGCCCGGTCCGGGGGCCACGAGCGTGGTCTCCATCTTCATGGCTTCGAGCACGGCGAGCGGCTCGCCGGCGGCCACCTGGTCCCCTTCCTGGACGGCCAGGGAGACGACCACGGCCGGCGCGGGTGAACGGACGATCCCGCCCTCGTCGCGCTCGACGCGGTGGGGGATGCCGTCGATCTCCACCAGCAGCCGGGTCCCCTGGGAGGAGAGGGCGGCCCGCCAGCTCTTGTCGCCGCAGACGATCCGCCGGCCCGTGCGCCCTGGAGACTCGGCCAGCACGTGGAGGCGGAGCCCGTCGATCTCGACCCGGAAGAGCCGCCGGTCCAGCCTGGAGACGCGGAAGGCGTAGAGCTGGCCCCGGTGGCACAGCTCCACGGAGTGGCCGATCTCTCTCGGCACCTCCGGCCGTCCGCGGGCCGCCGAAGCGTAGAAGCGGGCCCGGGCCGCGCCCGCCTCCGTTTCGTACCCGGCCACGGCGGCTGCCAGCAGGGCGGCCTCGGCGCCTCGTTTCGGCAGGTGCTCGCCGCTCGCGACCAGCCGGTCGATCCAGCCGGAGCCGTCGTGATGGGCGTTGACATTGGCCACCTCGGGGCGGTCCAGGACCTCGGTCAGGAAAGCCTTGTCCGTGGCGCCGTCGCGCAGCGCGATCTCGGTGCGGGCGAGCCCGCGCTGGAGGCGGGCCAGGGCCTCGGCGCGGGTGCGGCCGTGGGCGGTGACGCAGGCGATCTCCTGGCCGCGGTCCTCGGTGGGCATCTCGCCCTCTTCGACCGCGGCGTCGGCCCGCAGTCCCGGTCCGGCCGGGAGGCGCAGGGCTTCCACCACTCCGGGCCTGGGCGCGAAGCCGTCCTCGGGATCGAGGGCGGAGAGGCGGACCTGGAGGGCGAAGCCGCGAGGCTCGGGCGGATGGGCTTCGAGCGTGCCGCCCCGGGAGAGGTGGAGCTCCAAGGCGCCGAGGTCGGATTCGTCGCGGGCCTCGACGACGGCGGAGCCCTCGGGCAGGCCGGGCGCGAGGCCCAGGAACCGGTGCTCGCCGCTCGCGGGATCCGCGAGGAAGGACACCGTAAAGGCGCCCGTCTTGCCCCGGGCTCCCGCGAACCGGGCCGCCGCCTCGCGCAGGGACCGGGCCAACTCCCCTGAGATGCCCGGCGGGGGAGACTCCAGGAGGACCGGCCGGTCGCGGTGCCGGAGCGTGGCGTCGATCAGCCCCGGGGTCCACATCGCCCCCCGCCGGTCCACGAGCACGGGGGCTTCGATCCGGCGAACGCCGGGGGCAGTGGCTTCGAGAGGGCTCACGGGTTCGTATCCTTCAGCATCCCGGGAGGATACCGGTTCCCGGGGACCAGGGCGAATCCGGGCACTGCCGCCTGCCGGGGGCCTTCCTCCGCAATCGCCGGGGCGAACCTCTCATGTAACAAAAGATCAGCAGTCGCGCCTGTCTTAAACAGCAGGGCCGGATCAAGACGGACTCACTGTCTTTCGTGAAGTTTTTTTGACTTTGGAACTTTTACCCTTGAGTGGCCTGATCGGATTAGGCAAACTCAGAAAGGGGATTTACTCATGGTTGGCAAGTTTCCACGTTTTCATGGTCTGGTGCGCGGTCTGGACAAGGTCGGGTCCTCACCGCAGTTCGAGGGCCGGTTCGGCCGGATGTTCCGCACACTGCCGGCCGCGCGCTTCGTCGAGGAGGACCTGAAGGCCCTGGCGGACCGGATGGTGGCGGAGGTGGAGGAGGATCCCGCGTCCGAGGACGAGATCGACGCCGAAGAGAACAGCGGAATCAGCGCGGGCTACACCTATCTCGGCCAGTTCATCGATCACGACCTGACGTTCGATCCCGCCAGCAGCCTGCAGAAGCAGAACGATCCCGAGGGGCTCGTGGACTTCCGCACGCCGCGCTTCGACCTCGACTGCATCTACGGCCGGGGTCCCGACGATCAGCCGTATCTCTATCAGGACGGCGGCCTGCGCATGCTCCTCGGCCGGCCCCTTTCCGGCAACCCGCACGATCCCAACACGCGCGACCTGCCCCGGAACTCACCGGACGCCGGCCCGCGGCGCGCCCTGGTCGGGGACCCCCGGAACGACGAAAACGTGATCGTTTCCCAGCTTCAGGGCGTCTTCCTGCGCTTCCACAACCGGGTCTCGGAGCTCCTCTCGGGGACCGACGCGATCTTCGAGGACGTCCAGAGGTTCGTGCGCTGGCACTATCAGTGGGTCGTCCTCCACGATTTCCTGCCCACGATCATCGGCCGGGAGACCCTGGAGAGCATCCTGCCGCACTTGAAGAAGAAGAACGGCTCGATCCGCAAGGACAAGCCGGACCTGCGTTTCTACGATCCCAAGAAAGAGCAGTTCTTCCCGGTCGAGTTCTCGGTGGCGGCCTACCGCTTCGGGCACTCGATGGTACGGCCCGAGTACCGGCTCAACACCACGCTGCCGGGCCGGTTTCCCATCTTCCCGGACCTGGCGGGCTTCGGCGAGTTCCCCGACGTCTGGGCCATCGACTGGTCCCTGTACTTCGATTTCGGAAACAACCCGCCCAAGACCGGGCCGGAGCGCCTCCAGCGGGCCTACAAGATCGACACGTCGCTGGTCAATCCGCTGGGCCACCTGCCGGTCCCCATCGGCGGCAACTTCCCCTCCCTCGCCGAGCGCAACCTCCTCCGCGGCCTGCGGATGGGTCGGCCGGCCGGCCAGGAAGTGGCGAAGAAGATGGAAATCGATCCGATTCCGGACGACAAACTGCGGATCGGGCCGGCGGCCGAGCCCGAGGACGGAGAGGAGAGCCCCCGGTTGGTGGACGTTTCGCCGCGCTTCAAGCGCAACGCCCCTCTCTGGTATTACGTCCTCGCCGAGGCCCAGCAGCAGTTCAAAAACAACGAGACCCCCATTCACCTCGGTCCCGTGGGCGGGCGGATCGTGGGCGAAGTGTTCGTCGGGCTGCTCCTCTACGACAAGCACTCGTTCCTGAACCAGGATCCCACCTGGGAGCCGTTCCAGGATTTCCAGAAGGACGGCAAGTTCAAGATGGCCGACCTGATCTCGCAGGCGATGAAGGCTTCATAGACTCCCCTTCGGGGCGCCCCTCGTGGGCGCCCTGCTCAGAACAGCCCCTCCACCTTCGCCCGGTACCGCCGGCTCCACGTCAGCACCGCCCCATCGCGCATCACCACCCGGGCGTCGCCGTGGAACCAGGGCTGGAGCTCGCGGATGGCCTCCAGGCGCGCGATCTCCGAGCGGTTCAGGCGGACGAACTGGGTGGGGTCGAGCCGCTCTTCCAGATCGCGCAGCGTGCCGCGCCGGCGGTACTCATCCCCGTTGGAGAAAAAGCGGAGGTAGTTGCCCTCGGCGCGGATCAAATCGATTTCCGAGACGGCGAGGAGCGCCTGCCGCCCCTCGCCGCGCTCCACCAGGATCTGGCGCAGGCTGGAGGAGGCCGGGCGCACGGCCGCGAGCACACGGTCGATCCTCTCGGCAAGATCCGTTGGGGAGCCTTGGCCGAGCTGCCGGCGCAGACGCTCCAGGAGCTTCTGGAAACGCGACGGCGCGAAGGGCTTGAGGAGATAATCGAGCGCCTGCACCTCGAACGCCTTCACGGCGTGCTCGTCGTAGGCCGTGACGAAGACGACCAGGGGCATCTCCTCGACGCCGACTTCCTCGACCACGCCGAAGCCGTCGAGGCGCGGCATCTGGATGTCCAGGAAGACCACGTCCGGACCGGCGGCGCGGATCGCCTCCACGGCCTCGACGCCGTCGCCCGCCTCTCCCACCACCTCGAAGTCCGCCTCGCGGCCCAGCCATTCGCGGAGCTTGCGGCGGGCGGGCGCTTCGTCGTCCACGATCAGGGCACGGATCAATTCGCGGCCTCCCTTGTCCATCGCAGAGGCAGGGTTGCGCGGGCGAGGAAGCCGCCGTCCTCACCCTTTCCGGCGCTGAAAGACTGATCGCTCCCATAGAGGATCTGGAGGCGCTCGGCCGTGGCGGTCAATCCGAGCCCCGAGCCTTTTCCAGCCCCGTTCCCGGACCCATCGTCCTCCACCTCCAGCACCAGCCGGCCATCCTCCTGGCGGGCGCGCACCTCGATCGTCCCCCGTCCCTCCCGCTCGGCGTTGCCGTGCCGGATGGCGTTCTCCACCAGCGGCTGGAGGATCAGCGAAGGCACGAGCGCGCCGGACGTCCCGGGATCGATCTCCATCGAGACCTCCAGCCGCTCGCCGAAGCGGGCGCGCATGATGGCGAGGTAGCGGTCGAGCACCGCCAGCTCCTCCTCCAGGGGGACCTCGTCGGACTGGGCCGTGCGCAGGGAGGAGCGCAGCAGCTCCGAGAGGGCGCCCAGCATCTCGTCCGCCGCCGCTGGGTCGGTGTACATGGTGGCCGAGATGGTGTTGAGCGCGTTGAACAGGAAGTGCGGCTGGAGCTGGAGCCGCAGGTTGCGCAGTTGGGCGCGGGCGAGGCTCCCTTCGAGCTGGGCCGCCCGCACCTCCCGCTGCCGCGCCGCCTCCAGGGCGTACCAGGCGTGGAACGCGGCCACGGCGACCGTGAACCAGATCGCCTGCATGGGCAGCTCCATGAAGTACCGTAGCGGCATCACGCCATAGTCGTACTCCCCCAGGCCGGCGATGGGATAGAGGAGGCTGCGCAGGCCCCACATCAGCGACGTCGCGGTCCCCCCCGCCACCACCAGGGCCAGCAGGTAGACCGGCAGCCGGCGTGGCCACGTGTCCCGCGCGAGCGGCAGCCGGCGCACCAGAGAGCGGATGGGGAAGATCATCAACCCCCCGGCCAGAGCGCCCGTCAGCTCGTTGATGAACGGTTCGAGAGCAGGGTCCGAGTCCCGCGATGCCAGCACCTCCAGATAGCGGTAGGCGAAGAAGAGGAGACCGATGACGAGGACCATCCCCAGCCAGAGGACGAATTTCCGGACCCTCAACTCCACTCCTTCAGCCGGGGCCACACCTTCGCCAGCGGCTCGCGCATCCCCCGGCACACCCACACGTCAAAGTGCTGATAGGGCATCGAGTAGGGATGCTCGACGCGCCCTCCGTATTCGACGCTGTGGAAGAGCTTCTCCAGCGTCTCCTTGTCGTCGTCCATCACGATCACCACCTCGCCAGTGTAGTCCCGAGGACCCCAGAAGAAGTACGTCAGGTGGCCGCTGACCGCCTTCGGTAATCCCAAGGCTGGTCCGAAGTGGTCGATCGCGCCCGCCTGGCCGTAGTTCTGGCTGAAGATCGCGGCCTTGGCGCGGTCCTCCGGCGGCAGCGAGCGATAGATGCGCGCCACCTCCGCGGCCATCTCCGGCCAGCCGAAGCGGTCGGCCATCAACTGCGGCAGCGGACCCTGGCGGTGGGTTTCGATCTGCGGCGGCGCCATCCCCAGGGCGTTCTGGTAGCGGATCAGCGCCTCCGGCGGCAGCATGGGCAGGAACATCGGCGCCAGTAGGGCTGCCGATAGGATCAGCACCGCCGCATAGGCCGGTTTCACGAATCGCCAGCGCGCCAGCCACCGCTCCAGGGCCACACCGCCCCCGGCGAGGAGCATGGGGTAGGCCGGGGCGGGGTAGTAGACGCGGCCGTCGAGCAGGAACATCTCCGCGATCACCGCCAGCCAGGCGATCCCCAGCACCCGGTAGCGCCGGCCCTCGCGGTCCAGCAGGAACCACACCAGCCCCCCCACCCAGAGGGGGAGCGCCAGGGGATTGAGGAACAGCGCCTGCTGTGCCATGAATTCGAGCGGCGGGAGCTGCACGTCCCGGCCGTCCGCCTTGATGTTGGCCAGCATCTCGAAGTGCGGGAAGTGGTGTTGGACGTCCCAGATCAGATTCGGCAGATAGATCAGAACCGCCAGCGCGCCGCCGATCCACAGCCATCGCGACCGGAACGCCCGCCGTTCCGGCGTCAGCACCACCCCTACGACGACAGCGGCACCGAAAAAGGCCATGGAGTGCTTGTTCAACATCCCGACCCCGGCCAGAGCGCCGAAAAGAAGCCATCCCCGGTCCCAGCCGTCGCGCACGATCCGGATCACGATCCACGCGGCCCCCGTCCAGAGGATCTGCTCCAGCGCGTTCATCGTGTGGAGGCTGTGCATCACCAGCCAGATGGGAGCCGTCAGCACACCCAGCGCCGCGACGCCCTGGGCGAACCGCCGGCCCCCAAGATCGCGGGCCATGAGCCCCGTCATCGCCACCAGCGCCGCCCCCGAGAGGGCCGGCAGCAGGCGCACCGCGAAGAGCGAGTCGCCGATCGTGGCCCGGATCAGAGCCGTCACGGCGGGGAAGAGCGGCGGCATGTCCACGAACCCCCACGCCAGGTGCTCGCTGCACGCCAGGAAGTAGAGCTCGTCCACGAAGAAGCCATAGCCGAACCGCCCGGTGGTGGCCAGGTGCAGGGCCAGCTTGGCCAGAGAAACAAGAACGACAATGCCGAGCCCGGCCGTCAGGGCACGGCGGTCGTCGGCGGGTGAATCCAGAGCCATTGGAGCGTCCATCTCGGTTTCCCTCCTTGCTCCTCCAGATTGCCTCGGCCCTCAACGCGCTCCAACCAGGCTGGGATGAGCGGGACTATCCAGGGACGAGCAGGCCAAAATTCAGTACAATGAAGATATGTCTACCCGAGCATGGATGAAGCTGTTGGCGGTAGTCGTCCTCTTCCCTTCCACGGCAGGCGCCCAGCCGCCGGCCGGGCACGGGCCCTACTTCCCGGCGGACGCCCCCTGGTACCAGGACATCTCCACGGCCGCGGTCGATCCCGAGTCCACGGCGGTGATCAACTGGCTGGCCAGCGTGGGCGGATGGGGCGGCGGGCGCATGCAGATCGACTTCACGATCGAGGTGCTGGAGGCCAACGCCTCGACGCCGTTCCGCAGCTTCATCCCCACGGACGACTTCTACGACCCCGACTGCGACGTCGCGCAGGTGCCCATGCCGCCGGGCGGCGCCCTCGAGGGGGAGCCGGACTACCAATGCGCGGGGGATGGCGACTGCCACCTGCTGGTCGTCCACCGGCCCAGCAACAAGCTCTACGAGATGTGGCGGGCCAACCTCGACCCGTTCACCGGCAACTTCTACGGCGGCTGCCTGGCGGTGTGGAACATGGGGCTCACTTATTCCCCGAGCGGACGAGGCCAGGACTGCAGCAGCGCCGACGCCGCGGGTTTCCCGATCTCACCCCTGCTCTTCAACGCCGACGAGGTCGCGGCCGGGCAGATCAACCACGCTATCCGCTTCATCCTGCCCAACAGCCGCATGCGCCGGCGGGTGTACGTCCATCCGGCCACGCACTCGACGTTCCCGACCAGCGGACCGGCCACGGCGCCGCCCTATGGAGCCCGCCTCCGCCTGCGGGCCAACTACCCGCTCCAGAACCTGCCCAACGAAGCCGCCCGCACGGTCGCCCGGGCCATGCAGAAGTACGGCATCCTGCTGGCGGACGGCGGCACCATCGCCCTCACCGCCCAGAGCGACCGCTTCACCACGGCGAAGTGGGACAACCTCCTCGGTCCGCTCGACCTGCGGCTCCTCCTGGTCACCGATTTCGAGATGATCGCCGCCGGCCAGCGTTACAACTACACCGGAGACTGCGCGCGGACCTACCCCGTCTTCAACGACGGGTTCGAGCTGAGTAGTCTGGCGAAGTGGAGCGGGTGGACGCCGTAGCGAGGATCAGAGCTCGAACGGCTCGCAGCCCTCGAAAGTGCGGCGCTTCCAACGGATCTCTTCGGCATTGGGAATCTGCTCCGACAGCCTCGTAAGCTGATCCAGCCAATTTTCTCCAGGCTTGGGACGGTTCTCGCGCAGAGCTTGGATGTCTTCAGGGGTGGTGGGGAGATCCCTGTCGAAATTGAGGCGGCTAGGTTTTCTTCCCGAGCTCATCAAAGCGTTCCCCCATTCCGTGATCTTCAAAATAGCCCTGGATCTCGCGCCGGTCAACTCCCGGCAGATTCAGGAGGAACCGGATATCGGCCATGTCTTGGAAGGATCGAGAAGGATCATTCTTCATGGCGACGACCTTCAAGGCGGCAAGGTGCTCGGGCTTGGGAAGGAGAATCGAAAGGTCTCTCGGACCTTTTCCATTCCGGCACGCGGAAAAGATTTCATCGGCTGTCTCACCCCTCAAATAAACGAAGTCGAGGTTGCCCCAAAGTGGATCGGGATGAGCGTGGCTCGAGTAGCCCGTCGACCGATGAAGCGTCCGATAACCCTTGGGTTCCAGGAACCGAATGAGGTCCTCCTGCGCCGAGGATTCCACCACCAGATCGAGATCGACCGTGGTCCGGGGCAGCCCATACGCTGCAAGGGCGACGCCGCCGATGACAGCGTAGCGATATCCCTTCTCATTGAGGAAATCGGAGACGACGCCGAGGACGATCCCGAAATCCAAGGAATCGTCCCCTATGCGATCACTGGGAGACCATGCTTCGGCACCAGCCGGCCCGGCTCCATCCCGGCCACGTCCCGCAGGGCGGCCTCCGTGTAGCGCTGCACCATCACGCCGCGCCACTGGGTCTGGAAATCGGTGTTGTCCATGGGCGTGGCGACCTTACGTGCCATCTTCGCGGCTTCAGCGATCGTCTCCTCCGTGAGCGGCTTGCCGATGAGGAAGTCCATCGCTTGCTGGACGGGGACGGGGTAGGAGCCCACGGCTCCGAGATAGATCCGCGCCCTTTCGACGATCCCGGCCGGGTCCATCCAGACGGCGGCGGCCACGGAGAGGACGGCGAAGTCGATCGAGCCGCGGCGGCGCAGCTTCCAGAAGGCGGAACGGCAACGGTTCGAGGCGGCCTCGGCAGGGAGGTGGAGGCCGACCAGGATCTCGTCCGGCCGCTTGGCGAGGTATTGGATGCCGTCGTCTCTGTAAAGGTTTTCGATGGGGATTATTCGGGAGACAGCCCGCTCGCCCGCGGCGGAGACGAGCTTCACTTCGGCCCCCAGAGCGCAGGCCATGGGCGCGGAGTCCGAGGCGGTGTGCGCCCAGCAGCGGGGCGAGCTGGTGGCGACCCAGCAGATCGTCCCCTCTTCCTTCATGCAGTAGTCGATCGACCGGCGCCACTCTTCCGTCTGGTTGTAGTAGGTGCAGCGCGTATCCACGCAGAGGTTGCCGCCGATCGTCCCCATGTTGCGCAGCGGGGGAGAGGAGATCGATTGCACGGCCGCCGCGAAGGCGGGATAGCGCTCGCGCACGGCGGGGTGGCGGACGATGTCGTCGAGCAATGTCGTGGCGCCGATGGTGACGCCGCCGTTCACGCCGAAGCCCGCGAGACCTGGGATGCCCATGAGGCTCACCACGGTATGGGCCTTCTGGTGGCGGCGCTTCATGTTGGGCCAGAGGTCCGTGCCGCCCGCGACGAGACGGACGAGTTGACCTTCAACAGCGCCTTCAGTGGCAAGGATAGAGGCGGCCTCCTCAAGCGTCCGCGCCTGGAGAAACTGGAATTGCGGTAACCGGAGCACGGTTACCTCGCTCCCTTCAGGTCTGTCGTCAGCGCAGCCAGCTTTTTCTTCCGGAGCGCCTCCTCGCGGGTCATCATCGTGCCCGAGGCGGAGCGCATGCCGGAGCGCAGCTTCTCGCGATAGTCGTTGATGGCCGTGCCGTCGCCGCCCTGCTCGGGCGTGGGGACGATCAGCGTCTCCTCGAACTCCACGTGCGGGAAGGCTCTGGGTCCGAAGCGCGGCTCGTGCCCCTTGCGTTTGGCTTCCATTGCCCTCAGGACCATGTGAGGATGGATCGGCACCTGGTCCACCCGCACGCCCACGGCGTCATGGATGGCGTTCGCCACGGCGGGCATCACGGGCAGGAGCGGCCCCTGGCCGACCTCCTTGGCGCCGAAGGGTCCCCGCGGATCGGGATCTTCGATCAGATACGTGGTCACCGGCGGCATATCCGCGAACGTCGGGCTCTTGTATTCGAGGATCGACGGGTGCTTGTGCACCAGGGCCGAGGAGAGATGGCGGGGGAGGCGGCGGAAGACCTGCTCTTCCATCATTACCTCGCCCAGACCCATGTAGACGCTGCCCTCGACCTGCCCCATCACCAGCACGGGATTGAGCGACCGGCCGATGTCGTGGGCGATCCACACGTGGACGGGGTTCCAGAGGCCCGTCTCGGGATCGACCTCGACCTCGATCACCGACGCCGAGTAGGAGTAGGCGGGGGAGGGACCCACGCCCGCGCCCCGGTAGCGGCCCGGCGAGCGCGGCGGGATGTAGCTGCCCGCGAGCGCGATGGTACCGAAACGGGCTTCCGTGGCGATGACGGCGTCCTGGAAGGTAACGCCCTTGTCCGGATCCGCGGCGTCGAAGACCCGGCGCTCGGCGAAGACCAGCCGGCCGGCGGGCACTTCGAGCTGCTCGGAGACGGCCTTGGAGATCATCTCCCGCGCCTTCTCGGCGGCCTGGAGAGCGGCGTTGCCTACCATGAGCGTCACGCGGGAGGAGTAGCTGCCGAGATCGACCGGCGTCAGGTCCGTGTCCGCCACGCAAAGGCGGATGTCGGAGAGGGAGACGCCCAGCACCTCGGCCACCACGGCGGCGAGCACCGAGTCCGAGCCCTGGCCGATCTCCGCCTCGCCGCAGAACACGGCCACGCCGCCCGAGCGGTCGAGCTTCAGCATCACGCCCGACTGGGGCATGTGGTTCCAGTAGATGGGCAGACCCGCGCCGCAGAGGTACGAGCCGCAGGCGAGCCCCAGGCCCCGTCCCTCGGGCAGCCGGCCCCAGCGCTCACGGAATCCGCTGCCTTCGACTACGGCCTCGATGCACTTGCGCAGGCCCATGGAGCCGATCTTCAGCCAGTTGGCCGTGATCGAATCGGGCTCGGCCAGCATGTTGAGCCGAAGGTCGGCCGGATTGATGCCGAGCTTGACGGCGATCTTGTCGAGATGGACCTCGAAGCCGAAGCGGGGCTGGGGCGTACCGTGGCCGCCCTTCGGACCGCACCGGGGCTTGTTGGTGAACGTGCGCACGCCCTGGAACTGATAGGCGGGCATCTTGTACGTCACGGTCTGGAGCGCGCCCGTGTAATACGTGGAGGCCACGCCGTAGCTGCCGTAGGCGCCGCCGTCGAGGGCCGTGCGCAGGCGCTGGGCCGTGATGGTTCCGTCTTTCTTCACCCCGGTCCGCACCTGCATGAGCACGGGGTGGCGGCCGCGGTGGCAGTAGAAGACCTCCTCACGGTTCAGGGTGATCTTGGCCGGCCGGCCGAGCTTCAGAGCCATTTTCGCCACCACGATCTCGTGATTGAACGGATCGCTCTTGCCGCCGAAGCCGCCGCCGTTGGAGCAGGCCACCACGCGAACGCGCGAGGCCGGCAGGTCGAGCACCTTGGCCAGGGCACGGTGCACGTAGTGCGGCGTCTGGGTGGAGGAGTAGAGGGTCACCCGGTCGTCATCCTCTGGGACAGCCACCGCGGAATGCTGCTCCATGGGCAGGTGGGTGTTGCCCTCATAGTAGAAGACGTCCTCGAAGATCTCGTCCGCCTCTTCGAAACCTTTTTCCACGTCGCCGAAGGCCATAGAGACGGATTTGTGGACGTTGCCGTGATCGCCATAGTCGTGGATGCGCGGCTCGGGGGTCGCGAGGGCCTCTTCGATCGACGAGATCGTGGGCAGCGGCTCGTACTCCACTTTGACTTTGAGCGACGCCTCGTAGGCCGCGTCCTCGGTGACGGCGGCGACCGCCACGACGGGATCGCCCACGAAGCGGACCTTGTCCGGGCAGAGGGCGTGCTCGTCCTGCGAGACGGGGAGGATGCCGAAGGTCGTGGGCATCTCCTGGCCCGTGAGATAGCCCAGGAAGCCGGGCACCTTGGCCGCCTCGGAGACGTCGATTGAAACAATGCGGGCATGAGGCACGCGCGAGCGCACGAGCTTGACGTGGCACATGCGCGGGAAGGTGAGGTCGTCCGCGAACCGGGTGGCGCCGGTCACCTTGGCGCGGCCGTCCACGCGGCGGAACGGCTTGCCGATGAGATTGGTTTCCCGCTCGACTTCGGGTTCCGGATCCGGCTTGCGCAGGGGCTCGGCCATGATTAGACCTCCTCCGGGAGCGGGCTGCCGTAGAAGACCTCGTCCGGCGGCGTCCAGTCCTCCCCGCGCACCCTGGCGGCGGCCCACTCCACCCCTTCGAGGATCTTGTGATAGCCGGTGCAGCGGCAGAGGTTGCCGGAGAGGGCCTCGCGGATCTCGTCGCGGGTGGGCTTCGGGTTCTCCGCGAGCAGGGCCTTGGCGCCCATGAGGATGCCCGGCGTGCAGTAGCCGCACTGGGCGGCTCCGAGGTCCGCGAAGGCCGCCTCGAGGTTGAGGACGGCCGCCCCCCTCAGGTCGCTCGCC
>CAXTNS010000015.1:4871-10578 GCA_964245465.1 uncultured Thermoanaerobaculia bacterium | reverse complement strand
CGCGAAGGCCGCCTGGAGGGGGTGGAGGTCGTTGCCGATCTGCATGCCCTCGACGGTCTCGATCGCCTTACCGTCCATCTCCGCCGCGAGCGCCAGGCAGGAGAGCACGGGCCGGCCGTCCACCAGGACCATGCAGGTGCCGCACTCGCCGAGCTCGCAGCCGTGCTTGGTGCCGGTGAGACCGCACTCCTCGCGCAGCACCTCGAGCAGCGTGTGATGGGTGGGGAAGACCACGGGCCGGTCCTCGCCGTTGATCCGCAGCCTCAGGGTGGTCAGATCGTTCATGCGGGCTTTTCCTCGTCAGGCCTTGTACCAGGGGAGCCGGCCGGCGCGGCGGGAGATTTGAACCGGCGTTCAAATCCTGCCACCGCGGAGCCGTGGTGTCAAGGCTGCACGAACCGCTGTATCCAGGCGACGTCCTGGGTGTCCCGGAGCTGGAGGTTCCGGGGTTTCTGGAAGTCGTGGGGCTCACCCGGGTAGCGGATCAGGCGGGCGGGGGTGCCGAACTTCCGCAGGGCGGCGAAGTAGTTCAGGCTGTGGAACGGCGCGTCGGTCTCGTCCTCATCCCCATGGTGCAGCAGGGTGGGCGTCCGGACGCGGTCGGCGTGGGTGAGGCTGCTCCGCTCGCGCCAGTGCTCCGGCTTCGTCCAGGGGTTGCCTCCCAGGTACCAGAGCTCCATGTCGTAGCTGGCGCCCGCGCCGTACTCGCTGGTCCAGTCGCTCACCATGGCGCCAAGGATCGCGGCCTTGAACCGGGTGGTCGTGGTGAGGGTATAGCCGGCGAGGACCGCGCCGTAGGACCACCCGTCGATGACCAGCCGCTCGGGGTCCGCGATCTTCCGGGCGATCATGGCGTCGACGCCTGCCAGGAGGTCCTGCCGGTCGCCTCCGCCGACGTCGAACCGGTTGCCCTGCATCAATTCGTCGTCGTAGTTGCTGGTGCCGCGCACGTTGGGGGAGAGCTGCGCGTAGCCGAGCCCCGCCCAGACGTGGTTCTTCACGGAGAACTGGTTCAGCCAGGCACAGCCCGGTCCGCAGGCGACGTGCACGATCAGGGGGCGGGGCTTCGGAGCGCCCGTGTCCCCTGGGGGTAGATGGAGCAGGCCCTCGATCGTTTTCCCGTCGAAGCTCGGCCACTGGACCCTCTGCACGGAGCCGAGGGCGATCTCTTCCCGCACCCATGGATTGAGATCGGTGACGCGGCGCTGACGGTCCGCGGTCTCGTCGGTCTTGCCGATGTAGACGTCCGGAGGCGTGGTGAAATCCTGATAGATGTAGGCATAGGTCCGCCGGTCCTCGGACCACGATCCGACGCCGGCCGTCCCTTCCGTACTCACGAGCGGCGTGATCCGGCCCGAGGCGAGATCGACGCGGACAGGAAACCGCGCGGTGGCATAGCCACTGGGGACGAAAAGGGATTTGCCGTCCGGGGAGAAGACCGGCTGGAGGAACCTCCCTTTGTGGCGTGGTGTGAGATTGCGGGTCTCGCCGCTCGCCACGTCCACGCGCCAGAGGTCGCCGTTGCCGTGCTCCCAGCGGTCCAGGCGCACCGCGGAGAAGACCACGGACTTCCCGTCCGGCGACCAGATCGGATTGATCTCCGGGGCCTCGTTGCGGGTGAGCTGGCGAGTCGATCCGGTGGCGAGGTCCAGGACAAACAGCTCGGTTTTCCCTCGGGTGTTGCGCCCGTTGTCCGGCCTCGCCGCGACGATCGCGCTACGGCCGTCCGGCGACAGGTCCGCGCTGGTGATCGACCAGTCGCGCTGGGGGCCGCGCGTCAGGGTCTCCGTGCCGAGATCGTAGCGGCAGAGGTTCGTCCAGTAGTTCCGGGTCTGCCCGTTGGAGCCCTCGTCGACGAAGACGGCGTCGGACTCGGCGCCGGGGCCGGCGGGTGAAGCTTCCGGCCGCACGATCAGAAAGAATTTTCCGTCCCGGGAGAGCTGCCACGTGCCGTCCGGCCCCGGCCCCAAATGGCTGTGCTGGACGGCGGCGGTGTCTTCGACGCCCTGCTCGAAAAGCTCGTGATTTCTCAGGAAGAAGACTGATCGCGAGGTCGGCCCCCACAGGGGCGAGGCGTCACCGTCGTGCAGGAATTCCTTCGGAGGATGTTGGCCGTCCGTGGACGCGAGCCACGTCACCGACTGCCACGCGTTGTCCGCGAGGGAGGCCCGGTCCGTGGTGTAGAGCACCCATTTCCCATCCGGCGAGAGAAGGGGAGCTCCGGGCCTGACGAGACGGAACTGATCGTCCACCGTCATCGGCCTCTTGACCGGCTGAGCCGGCGCCGGAGCGCTGGAGATCAGGACCAGGAGCGAGAGACCCCAAACGGAAAGCGATCTTCTGAGCAAGGCTTCACCTCCTTCAGGTCAACAGGTCAACAGCGCGGGCCCATTGAACCGCGAACGGCCGGGCGCCGTCTTGTCGATTCGAGCGCCTTGTCGGAAAGCGGTCTCAGGAGGCGATCAGCTTGCGGTACTGGCCCGGCGTGAGGCCGGTGATCCGCTTGAACGTCCGGGTGAGCTGGGCCTGGTCGGCGAAGCCGCTGTCCAGCGCCACCTCGGCCAGACGAGCGTTCCGGCTCTGCAGCAGCGCCGCGGCGTGGCGCACCCGGCACTGGCGTAGGAGATCGCCAGGAGAGCAGCCGAATCTTCGCCGGAAAGAGCGGCTGAGATGCAGCGGATCCACCCCCAGGGTCTCGGCCATCTGCCGGACGGTGAGCCTGGACCGGAAGCAGTCCCGGATCATCTCGTAGGCGCTGGCCAGCCAGGCCTGCGGGTGCTTCCCGGGTTCCCCGGCACGACGGGTCTCGCGTGCGGCGAGAGCGAGGAGCTCGATCGAGAGACCCTCGATGACGAGAGCCGACATCTCGTCCCTTGAGCGCAGCTCCCGATAGAGCCGGATGCCGAGGGCGGGCATCTCGCCCGTCGTGAACCCCGCTTCATGATCGATCAGTCCCCCGTGGCCGCCGACCAGCGCCATCGTCTCCGGCGCGATCGAGACGCCGAGGAAGCTCCCGCCCCGTGAGTCCGGATGGAAACGGTCGCTGTGGGTGACCCCGGCGGGATGGAAGAGCATCGTCGCGGGCCCGCACGTCCCCTCCACACCGCGAGCGCCGGTGAGATATCGGCCCTTCAAAATGAAGCAGAAGTGAGCGTGCGCGTGTGAATGCCTGCCGAACGTCTGTTCTCTGCGGTCGACGATCTCCGCCAGGGAAAAACCTCGCACGGCGACGGCGTGCCGGTGTTCGCCATTGAAGGTGCCGAACGGGAGTGGAGCGAGCGGGTGCATTCCCGGTCTTACTCCAGCAATCCCCGGGCCAGCAGCCAGCCGCGGGCCTCCTCGTCGTTGAAGGCGAGGGCCTTGCGCTTCCAGTGCTCGGCCTTCCGCTCGTCCCGCGGGATGCCGTGCCAGCCCTCGTCGTAGAGATGGCCGAGGTCGCGCACGGCCCAGTAGTTGCCGCGCTCGCCGGAGCGCTCCAGCCAGGCCAGCGCCGCCACGGGGTCCTTCTCGACGCCCTCGCCCCGGAAGAGCCTCTGCGAGTACCACATCATGCTGTAGGAGTGTCCCGCTTCGGCGCCCCGGCGCCGCCACTCGGCGGCCTGCACGAGGTCGGCCTCGACGCCCTGGCCCGATTCGTACGCCCAGCCCAGGACACGCATGGCCTCGGTGGAACCGCCGGCGGCGGCCGGCCGGGCGAGGGCCACGGCCCGGGCGTCATCCGCGGCAACCCCGTGGCCTCCCGAGTAGAGCCGCGCGAGCAGACCGCCCGCGTACGCGTCGCCCGAGTCGGCGAGCCTCTCCAGGGCGCGGATGCCCGAGGCGAACCAGCGCCGCGCCGCCTCTCCTTCCTCCTCGCGGGCGCCCAGGATCTCGTACGGCAGGTCGGACCCGAGAGCGGCGGCGCGCTCGATCCAGGCTTCGGCGGCCTTGCCGTCGTGGAGGGTGCCGCGCCCGAGGGTCGCCTGCCAGGCGAGCTGCCAGAAGGCCCGGGGATTGCCGCGCTCTCCCGCTTGCTTCAGAAGCTCCACGGCGCGCACCTCGTCCGGCGGACCGCCGAGACCCATGAGCAGGGACGCGGCCAGGTCGAACAGGCCTCGCGACTCCCCCAGGGCGGCCGCTTTCTCCAGCCAGGGCCGGGCGCGGACCGGGTCGGCGGCCACACCCGGAACGCCGTAGAACAGCAGCGCGGCGTACCAGGAGACGGCCCTGGGCAATCCCCGCTCGGCCGCCCGGGAGAGCCACTGGACCCCTTCGGCCGGTGCCCGCAGCGGGGAGGCTTCGTCCAGGAGCAGGGTGGCCAGGCTCACCATGGAGAAGGGGTTTCCCGCCTCGGCGCCGCGGCGGTACCAGCGCAGGGCCGCCTCCGGATCAGGATTGGCGCCGTCCCCGTGCTCGGCCATGTAGCCAAGGTTGTGGAGGGCCCACGGCTCGCCCTTCTCCGCGGCCTTGCGCAGCCAGACGCCGCCTTCCTCCGGCTGCTTGGCCACGCTGATGCCGCGCAGCAGCACGGTGCCCCACAGGTACTGGGCGAAGGGCTCGCCGCTCTCGGCCGCGGCGCGCAACGCGGGCAGGTGGGGCGCCGCCGTGGCCGCGGCCTGCCGGGGGTCCGCCGTGAACCCCTGGGTGCCGGCCTGCTGCCAGACCGAGAGGCGGACGTTGGCGTAGACGTTGCCCTTCGCCGCGAGGGCCTTGACGATTTCGCGCCCCTTGGCCTCGTCGACCGCGCCGTTCAGCCCCAGCAGCGCGGCCTCGGCCTCCCTCTGGGCACGGAGGTCGTCCGCGCCGGGAAGCACGGCGGAAGAGGTCACGCCATCGGAGGATATCGAGGAGACCGGCGCCTCGCGGCCGAGCGCCTCGTAGGCCTGCCGCAGCTCTTCATCCACCCAGTCCGGAGCAGGGTGGCCTTCCCGCAACGCCGTGAGCACCTCCACGGCGCGTGCCGCCTGGCCGGCGGCGCGATACGCACGGGCGAGCGAGAACACCAGGGCGTCGGTCTTCTTGCCCAGCGCCCGCTCGGCCTGGCGGAGCACGGCCTCCACCTCCGCCGGATCTCCCTTCTTCTCGGCAATCCGTCCCAGGCCGTTCCACGCGGTTTCCGACTTGGGATCGCTGGCCAGGACGCGGCGGTACGCCGCCTCGGCGCGCTCCAGGTCGCCCGCCTGCTCGGCTCCCCACGCGAGGCTCGACTGCAAACGCAGGTTCTCGGGGGAGCGCTGCGCGGCGGCTTCCAGGAGCCGCAAGGCGCCCTCCGACTCCCCGACCTGCGCGAGCAGGTTGGCCGCGCAGTCGCTCGGCGTCGAGCCGCTGGGCAGGGACCTCCCCGAGCCTGAGCAAAGGGTCCGGGCGGCGTTCTCGGCCGCGGCCTCGCCGAGGACGCCGGCCACGATCGACAGATACTCTTCGGCCTCCTCGGATCCGAGGTACTCCGCGTGCTCGATCCATGCTTCGTACTCCGGCAGCGCGGCCTCGGGACCCTGGCGGACCAGCGTGCCCCGGGCGCGCAGCAGGCGGGCCAGCCCCGCTTCGGGCGAGTCTTTCCCCGACCCGAGCGGCGGGGCCGCCGCCAGCTCGGCCGTCAGGGCCGCGAAGTCGTCCGTCCTGCCGGCGCGGAGCAGGAGATCCGCCAGGGCGGAGGCGATCTCGAGCCGGTGGCTCCTCTGCCAGGCCCGGCGCAGGGCGTTGATGCCGGGCTGGGAGCGTTCTACTC
>CAXTNS010000015.1:0-4861 GCA_964245465.1 uncultured Thermoanaerobaculia bacterium | reverse complement strand
ATCGTCCTGCCAAGAGTAGAACGCTCCCAGCCAGACGAGCTGGTCGCGGTCCGGCGTCGAGAGGCCGCTGTCCATCCAGGCCACCAGGTGCGCCGCGCGGCGCTCGTCGAGCCCCGCCAGCTCATAGGCCATGGCGAGCGCCTCCCAGACCCCTGCCTGATTTCTCTCCTGCTTCAGGCGCTCCTCCAGGACGGCCACCATCTTCGCCCCCACGCCGTAATCGTCGGGATAGGCGCCGTTCACTTTGATGAACCATGACCAGATCACGCTCTGGAGGCCTTCGGCCCGCGTCTGGGACAGGGCTTCGAGATAGAGGTCCCGGGCGGGCACGTAGGTCTCGCAGCCTCGCAAAGCGCTGAGCTTCATGGGCAGCCGGTCGTCCCTGCCCGCGCCGCTGTTCCGGGGGAGGAGCTGGAGGAGGCTGACCTTGCGGGCGCATTCCCCCTCTCCCAGAGCCTGGACGGCGTTGAGAACGGCCTCCACGCGGCGCTCCGCCGGCATCGAGGCGAGGGTGCGCTCCAGATCTCCCTCGTCCCCGCTGGCGGCGGCGAGGAGCCCGGCCGCCCGCATCTTCAGCTCGGCGTCCCGCGCCTGCTGGGAGATCGGGGTGAGGCAACGCACGGCCGAGTCACGGTAGGCGCCGTTCCAGACCGTCATCAGCCAGCCGCAGAGCTCGACGCGAGGCGCTTCCGCGCCATCCGCGGCCACGAAACGGTCGATCCGCTGCCGCGCCTCGGCGCGGTCCTGGGACGCCGGAGCCTGCATCAGCCACCACCGCAGCGCGCCGGCGTCGCCCGGCATCCGCTCGAGCCAGGCGTCAGCCAGCTCCTGCACGCGGGTCGAGTTGGCCGCCATCTGGTAGAAGTCGAGGGCGACCGGATAGAGAGCGGAGCGCTCCGGGTGCCGTGCGAGAGCCCCTTCGATCAGCTCCGTGGCACGCTGCGTCTGCTCGCGCTGGGACAGGATCGGGAGCACTCTGCCGAGCAGCCCCGGGTCGTCCGGAAACCGCTCCACGAGGGCCAGCACCGCGTCCTCCCGGCGCTCCTCCGGCAACGTGACCTGAAGCTCCAGCAGATAGGGGGCCGGATCTCCCGGGCGCGCGGCCTTCCACTCCGAGAACACCCGCTGCTGTACCGCCCGCTCCCGCTCCTGAGCGGCGGGCACGTCGACGGCTGGATCGCCGGAGATCATCTGCGGCTGGAGATTGAGAAGCGTCATCTCCACCATCAGCAGCTTGTACCAAGTCTCAGGAGGCGCCGAAGGGTCCTTGAGGGATTCCCGGATCCTCCGCGCTTCCGCCTGGGCCTGCCGGACGGCGGCCTCCTGTGGGTCTTCGGTCTGGGCAGGAGCCTGGGCCGCCCTCGCCGGCCCAATGGCGAGGATCAACAGAACGCAGCAAAGCCAGCGGCGAATGGACATGGATGCCACCTCCAGGGAAAGCTCAGAGGATTATAACGGCAGCCGCCCGGGCTTCGGGGCTCGATCGTCCGGCGACTTCCTCTCTGGTCAGGAGGGGCTGGCCAGCAGGCCCCGCACCAGAAGCTCCGCGCACTCGCGCCCGATCTCGCGGGCGCTCTTGCGGCCGTCCGGGCGGAACCACTTCACGGTCCAGTTCACGGCCCCGAGGATGGCGAGAGCGCTCACCTTGGCATCGACCGGCCGGAAGACGCCGGCCGCGATTCCCTCCTCGATGATTTCGCGGAAGGCCCGCTCATACTCATCGCGCCGCTCCTGCACCTCCCGCCGCCACGTCTCGCCCAGAGCCTCCACCTCCAGATGTGCGAGCGACCCGGGAGTCCCCTCGTTCAGCCGGACCACATGCTCCTCGATCAGCCGGGAGAGCTTGGCATCCGCCGGCAGCTCCGTCCCCCGCACCCGCGCCGCCAACTCCAGCAGCCCCGAGAGAGCGTCCTCCTGAACGAAGGCGAGCAGCTCTTCCTTGTCCCGAAAGTAGTAGTAGAGATTGCCCACCGCCATGCCCAACTCGGCCGCGATGTCCCGCATGCCGGTAGCCTGGAGCCCCTTGCGACGAAAGACCCGGGACGCGGCGTCGAGGATGCCGCGCTTTTTTTCGAGGACTTTGCCAGAGTCGGTGGCGGTTTGAACCATCGTTCAAATGGTGGCAGGCAGGAGCGGGAATTGTCAAGGCTCACGCTGCCGTCCCTCAACCCGGCGACACCGCCTCCCGAAGCGGCGGTCTCGCGCGAAGATATCGGTCCGTTTCTCGTCGGTTTGCGAGGATTGACGCCGGGAGAGTTTCGTGTCCGCCGGGAGGTCCGTTGCCCCTATCCTGGCCGCTAGATCCAGCAGGCCTACAAGCGCCTTATGACCAGACGAGGGCGAGCAGTTCCTGTGGGGCGTCACGCATAGCTGGTCATGCGGAGTTAGCTTCCACGAGCGTGTGCCGTTGCCTCAAACTCTGCGTGAGATTCTCTCATAGGGCACGAGGGACCTCCCTCTCTGGGAAGCTTTTCAGCTATCCTATGAGGAGCCATGTCAGATAAGAGATCCTGCTTCGTTGCCCTCCCTTTCTCTCCAACCTTTTCGGTTACAGAAGAAAACGGTTGGCAGCTAATTTTTGATAAACTTATTCGTCCAGCAGTCGAGAGCTACTCACATCCCTATGGGGGGGCATCATTTTCCTGCGAGAGGCAAGAGACTCGTCAAGGACGATGGGTTGAAGAAATCGCAGATAAGCTCTTAACTGTCGATTTGGCTATCATCGACTTAACAGACTTGAACCCGAATGTCTGTACAGAACTCGGTATTAGACTCGCTTCTGGTCTCCCTACGGTTCGGATCTCGTCAGTAAGTACAGAGCGGTTGGGGAATCTCGCAGGACATGGGGTCATGAAATATCACCCAAAGATGCAGTTTGAAAATTTCGAGGCGGGGTTACATGCGTGTATGGAAGAAGTTCTGTCCAGTTCTCGTCCAGCGATTTGGTTGTCTCCTGAAAGACAATTGCTTTCAAGGCGGGTGCAAAATTTTCATCGCCGAGCAGGAAAGAGCCTTCTGGCGGTCTCGGAAGTCACGGCCACAATATCGAGTCGCCAAGACGAAGACGGTTATTTTTTCTATGACTTTTTGCGATTCTGTCGCTATTGGGGCAAGAGTATTGCAGGCGGATCTCTGGTTATAGCAATTGAACCTTCGATGTTCCGTGCCCGATTTTCCGAGATCACGCGCTATGGCACCTGGCCTAATGTGGCGCAGCCTTTCCATCATCATGCAGCATGGCCGCTTTTTATAGGCAAGGATATAGGTAGGGCGCGTGGGTGGCTTGAGCAGACAGAAATTGAGATCTCCCTTGGTTCTTCGCCCGGGGAGGTAAGGCTTGACTTGGATATGAGGCACGAAGAGTTCGTCGAGATTCTTGGCGACGGTACTAAGGTCGTGCTTCCCAAGAAAGTTGGTGAGACTAAGTTGCCAGTGGATCAAGAGGAATTATTGCTGTGGATGCGATTCTCAGGATTGTTTCACCCAAGAACACTCCCTCGAATGTATTTTTATCCCGAAGGATTTGTTACTGGACGTTGGTCGGTTAAAGTTGATGCCAAACAGAGCGATCTTGGGTGTTCGGTGATGCCCTTAGGAGACCGTAGCCAATTTAATATTAGGCGCCCACCGAACTCTATAACAGAGAAAGAAGGTTCTATCGAAATTTCTCCGCCTGAAGGCTCCTTACTGCTACCTGCTGATGGGGTTCTCGTTTCGTTTTTTCCTCCCGACTCAATCTAATATGTCGGGGTAAGTGCGTATGTGTAAATTTCATGCTTCTACTCTTGGATTATTTCGCGGGCTCATGTTTCGCGATGCCTGTGAACCTGCTGTCTTTTAGGCTCAAAGCAATAGGAGTAGGATTGAATGGGAACCGCAGAAGAGTTAAGAGCTCGCCATCTTCTCTCGATCAGTGATTTAGGGCAGTCGGGCATCTTGGCGGTCCTCGACCGGGCAGAGGAGTTCCGCTTACAGTCACCGCGAGGCACACCCTTTCTCGGCAAGATCCTGGGTTTGCTCTTCTTCCAACCTTCCACCCGAACCCGTGTCGGGTTCCACGCCGCCATGGCACGGCTGGGCGGGGCCACCGTTGAGGTCGCTGAGACCAAACTCCAACCGGGAATGGGAAAGGCCGAGTCACTTACCGATACCGTCCGATCTGTCTCCGCTTACTGCGACTGCCTTGTCCTTCGTCATCCCTCAGGAGATGAATTCCGTTCAGCAATTGCTGTCTCAGACGTTCCCGTCATCAACGGCGGGAGCGGCGGCGAACATCATCCGACCCAAGCCCTAATAGATCTTTTTGCCATTCAGCGGCGCTTCGCGCGTCTAGAGGGTTTGAGAATTGGTATGGCGGGAGACCTTGAAGGCTCCCGGGCTGTTCGCTCCTTGATCCAAGCCCTCGCTTACTTTCCTCCGCGGGAACTGCGCCTGATGTCTCCCAAGGGCCGGGAACTTCCTCTCCCCTTCCTCAGAGGGTTTAGTAGTTCGGAGATCAACCAGCGTTACGAACTCACAGTCGAGGGCCTTGACATCCTCTACATGGCTGGTTTGCCAAAAGGTTTGGGCGAATCCGAGTTGGACGAGGCCGTCCGCGAGAGATTCCGGCTGACAAGGAGCCGAGCCGAGAGGTTGCCTACTGAGGCTCTGGTGCTCAATCCTCTGCCGCGGATCGACGAGATCGAGATCGAGGTAGATGAGTTGCCCGTGGCCGGTTACTTCACGCAGAGCCGGGAAGCACTGTTTGTGCGCTGTGCGGTGCTGGAGCAGATGCTAAACACCCTTGGCTAGAGGGGGGGAGAAGGCCGGACTCGCCTCTGCGCAGGGGCGCTCTGGAATGTACTATAATCATCCATTATCC
>CAXTNS010000014.1:13325-26065 GCA_964245465.1 uncultured Thermoanaerobaculia bacterium | reverse complement strand
TCTATAGACAAGGCGGGAGGTGGGGCTCTGCCAAAGTGAGCTCATGTTCGAGATGCCGAGGATCTCCCCCGAAGAGGCCCGGGCGCGGGCCGAGCGGGCTGCCCGGTTCCTTGCGGCAGACCCGCGGGTAAAGCTCGTTTGAATCTGAGGGCCGATACCGTCACGGCGGCCGGTCTGCCTCTACTCCGATCCTCCAGATCTGGAGACGGAGTTCGTCTGCCGGGCAATCATGCGGTATCTCGACTTCAAGCCCTACTTGCGAGAATCGTTCCGCTCGGACAATGGCGCCCCCAGTTTCCGGGCCACCGCGCTCCCCAGGCCATAAACGAGAAACGCCCACAACACCCCGATCCCCATGGCCAGGAGAGCGCCCCCCCAGGGAGCGCCGGGCACGGCCGCCAGCTCTTCCATCTTCTTGAACACGTCATCCCCTCGCAGCAGGTCCCGTATGGCCGGCCCGGCCCAAGGCGGAAGACGCGTCACGAGGATCGATCCGATCTCATAGGCGTCACCTGGAAGAGACAGGAAGGGTGCCAGGGCGAAGGGGAGAGCCGCCCCGAAGAGCAGAGCCTTGCGCGCCGCCGCGGCACGCCGCAGGGCCCAGACGCCGGGAAAGAGGGTCAGCAGGAAAGGGCCGAGGTCGGTCGCCAGATAGATCCAGTCGCTGTCCCGGGTGTCGAACCCCGACAGGCGTCCGGCATACTCGCTCGCCGGGACGACGAAGGGGAAGACCCGGGCCAGCAGGGCTCCACCGTAGAGACGGTCGATCTCCAGGCGCGTCACCTCGCCCCCGGCGGCCTCGCAGGCCCCGGCATGGAGAAGCTCATGGACCGGCACGTAGACCCACCAGCCGGCCAGGAGGCCGAGAGCGACGAGAACCAGCCCCCGGGCCCCACGGTCCAGGCAACGGTCGAGCCCCCCGACGGTATCCGTCCAGGGGAGGGTAAAGAGACGTAGAGTACGCAAGCGCGCCATGGCGGAAGAATCCAGGAGCGCGATGATACGCTACGCTTCTTTCAACCGTGCACCCCTCCGCCAACAGATCTGGCCTATGCGCCAGAATTCAACTAAAATCCGAAGAAGCCTGAGTCCTGACATGCCTGTGCACCCCGAGGAACGCCGCATCGCCGGCTTGCTGCGTGAATTGATCGTCCAGAGCGGCATCACGCTCGAGTACCTCGAGGAGCGTCTCGACTGGCAGCCGGGCCGTCTGCCCGCGCTGTTGGAGGGGCATCTGCGCTTGAGCTTCGAGGACGTGCTGGAGGTCCTCCCCGCACTGGGCACGACGCCCACCGACTTCTTCGCCTGGCTCTACGGCTTCGATCCCCGTGATCCCGTCGCCGAAAGGGACCTGCCGGTTCTCTCCAGCGGCGCGCCGGCGCAGGGAACCCTGGACCGCTGTTTCGACCAGAGCCTGCGGGTGGTCAAGGAAGCCATCACCCGGCGGCGCCTCTGGAAGGACGAGCGCTCTCAGCGCTGAGGGTGCCCTCCGGCCGTCACCCCTTCCTGGGCTCCTCCAGTCCGGCCGCTTGCCGAAGGCGCAGCAGAGACGCGAGCACCTCACGTTCCACGCGTAGCGAACGGAAGATGGGCATGGCTTCTTCGATCGTCCGGCGCAGGTCCTCCTTCCTGTCTCCCTTGGCATAGACCTCCGCGAGGTCCAGGCTGACCATTGCCGTCTCGTAGGCCAACCCCTGCTCGGTGAAGCCTTTGCGGGCGCGTAACAGGGCGGACTCGGCGCTTTCCAGGTGGCCAATCTCGCGCAGGAGTTGACCCTCTTGCCAGGTCGCCCGCAGGAGGATGAGCGGGTCCTTGCATTGCTGGTAAAGCGGCTTGGATTCGAAGAACAAGGCGAGAGCCTCGTCTGGACGGTCGAGGTCGATGTAGCAGCGGGCTAAGTTGTGATGGGCGGCAAGGAATATCTGCGGTTCCTCCTCACGGTCGATAAGTGGGATGGCATCTTGGAAAAGGTTGATCGCAAGCTCGGTCTCACCGGAGTAGAGGAGGAAGATCGCTTTTTGAACCATGGTGCCGGCCAGGAGATGGTCATTCTCCAACTCGCGGTAGAGACGGCCGGCTTCTTCCGTCAGCCGGACGGCTTCTTCGAAGTCGTTATGGAAGGCCCGAAGGGAGCTTAGCTGCGCGAGCATATGGGCCAGGATCCAGGGAGACCCGGTGCCTTCTCCATGTTTCTGGAGTGCGACACGGAATGCGGCCTCGGCTTCAATCCGGTCACCACATATTCGCTGGGCATTGCCGAATGCCCGCCAAGCGTCGGCTTGAAGATCCGCCAATTGCGTCGCTCCTCCCGCCGCTTCCACGGTACACGCCTCCACTGCCAGGCGTGCCAAGGTTGCCAGGTGTAGGGTCTTTTTCGAGCTCTGGAAACGCGCAGCGTGGCTGCGGTCGATCAGGCATCGGATCAGCTCAGGGTCGGCAAAGCGCCCTCCAGACCTGACTCTCCCAAGTTGCTCTCCATCTGATAGACGCGCGAGTTCCGCCAGCCGCTCCGGCAACCCTCGGGCCGGGCCACCATGCGCCAGGGATGCCGCGACGGCGCGTTCCGTCCTCGCGAAGGCCCAGTCGTAGTTGTAAGACCTGGAGGGGCCGGGGGCGCCAGCCTCCATCTGGGGTAAAGGGATTTCGAGCAGCCTTGAGAGAAGCGCGCGCCCTCCCCTCAGCCCATCGAGCGTTTGACGGCAGACCCCGCAGTCCTTGAGGAGGTGGCATACAACGCGTGCGTTGCTGCCGGCGTTGCTGGGGCGAGGGCTGGATTGGAGGAAGCGCTCGAAATCCTCGACGGTAGGGTGGTCTTCCACGGCGGTATCCTGCCTGGGGCTCGACGCTGAGAGCGACGAGATCCAAGTTGGACAAATAGGATACCGCCAGAAGACCTTGGAGGCGCCCCAAAGGGCACCTTATTCTACCGGCCGGTTTCTTGGCAGGGGCTCGATCTGTGCGCTCAGGACGCGGATCAGCTCAAGGGCCTGCTGCTCCTGGTCAGCTACCTGCCGGAGTTGCAGGAGGGCAGCCAGAGTCTCGAGCTTAACGCGCAGGGCGTGGAAGATCGGAATCGTAGCCGTCACCGTGCTCTTGAGCTCTTCGACGAGACCTAGCTTCACGTACACGGTCGCGAGCTCCAGAGAGACGAGTGCCGCCTCGTAGACGAGCTTCCTCTCCATATAGCCCTTGCGGGCGCGCAGCAGGGCTCCCTCGGCAGCGCGTAGATGACCGAGATCTCTCAGGAGCTGGCCTTCCTGCCAAGCGGCCCGCAGGAGGATCAAGGGATCATCGAACTCCTGGTACAGATCGCGAGTCTCCGAGTAGAGCCGAAGAGCCTGTTCGGGCTGATCAAGGTCGATGTAGCAGCGGATCAGGTTGTGACAGGCCGCGAGCAGAAGGTGTGGATCCTCCTCTTGGTCAATCAGCGGAACTGCTTGGTTCAGCATCCGAACCGCGCTCTCGGCCTCGCCAGAGTAGAGCGCTGCCGTGGCCTTCTGGACCATCGTACTGGCCAACAGGTGGGTCTCGTCCAGTTCCTGGTAGATCTCTCCGGCCCTGCCGGACATCTCGATGGCTTCGTTGAAGAGACCTTGGAAGATGACCAGTGGCGTGCCTTTTTCGAGCAGCCAGGCGCGCAGCATGGGATCGCCTGTGCCCTCTTTGCGATAGCGCTGGGCCGTGGCGAACGCCTCCATGGCTTCCCGGGGCTTGCCGGAGACGCGCAGGGCGTTGCCGTACTGGCCCCAGGCGCGAGCCTTGAGATCGGCGAGCCGCAACTCGTTGCCGGCGGCGTCGGCCCGGCAGGTTTCGATGGCGAGCCGCGCCAGGTTTGCAGCGTGGAGCATCGCATCTGGGTCCTGAAAGCGGAATCCATGGCTGCGGTCGATCAGCGCCTTGACGATCCCAGGAGTTGCGAACGAGCCACCCGCTTTCACCTGGCGGATCTGCTCATCTTCTGGGAGGCCATCCAGCCGCGTCAGCACGCCGGCAGGCGTCTCCGCCTCGGGGTGATCCTGTGCAAGGAAGGCGGAGACGGCCCGCTCTGCCGCGGCGAACGCACGGCTGTAATCAAAGCCGTTGGCCGCTGGCGACGGTGTCCCTTCCTCCACCGGCTGGATCAGGCGCGCGAGGCGCTTCCCATCCCACCCCATGGCCTGCAGCCGCCCGCGGCAAACGGCGCACTCGGAAAGGAGGTGGCGTACCACTTGCGCATTGCGCGCACGAGCGGCCGTCCCGGAAGCATCCTTCAAAAAGCTCTCGAGCTCTTTCCCGCTGGGATGGTCCTCAAACATTTGCCACCTCCCAAACAGCCAACGAAATAGATCCGAATCGACAACAGCTTCAACGAGGACACGGGATCGGACGGCCGTGGGGGTCAATACATGAGCCGCCCATCGAGTTTTTGGCGTCTTGCCGGCGAGCCCCCTGCCCGGGCCGGTGGGGACCGGCCGGGTTGGGGCGCCGGGGGCCGACGAGATCCTCCACCCACTTCAGGGCGGTGCCAAACCAGCCGCCATCAGCCTCATGGGCCACGGGACTCTCCAGGGGACGGGCGCTGGCGAGCGGCACCACGGTCAGAGCCAGAACGGCGGCCGAAGCGAACAGACGACGCAAACGGGGAATGCGGGTCATGGCCATCTCCTCGTTGAGCGAGACGGAGCGAGTCCGCTACGGACCGGCCGCTCGCGAAAATAAAGCTTCATTGGATACGTCTCTAAAGGAGATGGTGTGGGAACCGGGGAAAACGTGACAACTTTGAACTCGTTTTGAAAAAGCAGAGGACGGCGCTGGACCGGCTTGGACGGCCGGCGCCGCTCAGTGGTCACTTGAGGACCCCTCCCCGTTTGGCGAGAGGTTCGATCCGGGCATTCAGGAACCGGATCAGCTCCAGGGCCGGCTGCTCCTGGTCCGCGACCTGCTGGAGTTGGAGCAGAGAGGCCAGCGCCTCGCGGTCGACCCGTAGGGCGCGGAAGATCGGGATGGTCGTCGTCACCGTCTGCTTCAAGTCCTCGACGGCTTTGAGCTTCACGTAGAGCGCCGCCAGATCGAGGCAGACCAGGGCAACCTCGTACATGAGACCCTGCTCCATGAAGCCCGACTGGGCTCGGAGCAGCGCCGACTCGGCGGCCCGCAGATGGCCGAGGTCGCGCAGGATCTGCCCCTCCTGCCAACCCGCCTTCAGCAGGATCAGAGAATCGTTGAACTCTCTGTACAGAGTCCGGGTTTCCGAGTAGATCGACAGTGCCTGCTCGGGCCGGTCGAGGTCGATGTAGCACCGCACGATGTTGTGGCAAGCCGCGAGCAGCAGGTGCGGATCCACCTCGTGGTCGATGAGCGGGATCGCGCGGTTGAGCAGGGCAACGGCACTCTCTGCCTCGCCGGCATAGAGGGTGGCGATCGCTTCCTGGACCAGTGTGCGAGCCAGGGCATGGGTCTCGCCGATCTGCCGGTAGATCTCGGCCGCTTCGTTGAGCGTTTCGATGGCGGCGTCGAATCGCCGCTGGTGGGTGTAGAGCGATGCGATCTGCTCGCACAGCCTGGCCTTCAAAGCGGGATCACCGGTTCCCGTCCGCAGGTAGCCCTGAGCGGTGATCATCGCCTCCTCCGCTTCGCGCAGCCGGCCCACGAGCCGAAGAGCGTTTCCATGCTGGCTCCAGGCCCGCGCGCGGAGGTCCGAAAGCTTGGCGGTGCTTCCCAGGGTCTCCGGAGCGCACCGGGTCGCGATGCTGCGGGCGACCCGTGCCCAGTGAAGCATCGCCTCGGGATCCTCATAGCGCGCAGCGTGGCTGCGTTCCATGAGCATCTGGGCAAGGCGCGGGCTGGCGAATCGCTCCTCCCCTTCCACCTGAACGAGTTGGAGCTCGTGCGAAACACGGTCCAACTCCTCCAGGAGCATCTCTGGATCGACCACCGACGGCGGGGCCACGGTCAGGAAGTCGGTGATCGCCTGCTCGGCCCTGGCGAAGGCCCGGCCATAGTCGTAGCTCTGCTCGGAGGTCGAGGACTCGGCCCTGGGAGACCCCGGGAGGTAGACCAGGCGTTCCAGGCGGTCGCTCGTCCATCCCGCGGCGTCCAGCCGATCCCGGCAGACGGAGCAGGCAGCCAGCAGGTGACGAAGGATTTTTGTGTTGCGCGCAGCGTGACCCGGTCGAGACGCATCCTTGAGGAAGCTCTCAAATTCCTCGACCATCGGATGATCTTGCAACATAACTCATACCTCCCGAAAACAGACCAGCTAAGGAGCCGCCCGCGTTTGCTGGCCATCGCGGGCGGCTCGATGGAACCATCTCTAGAAACTAGGTGCCGCCACCCCCGAAAGTGCAGCCGCCACCGTTGGGATCGATGCACGATCCAGCCATCGGGTGAGCCCCCCCGAGCCCACCTCCCGAAGTCGTGGTCGTGCAGCCCGAGCCGGACGCCTTCTCCTGCCGGGCCGCCGGCGTCGCCGGATCCATCCGCAGAGCCTGGGCGAGCCAGCTCCATGCGGCGCTCAGCCATTCACCTTCCAAGGCTGAGACGGAAACCTGCGGTTTTGCCAGGGTACGCGCCTGCAAGGCAGGCGTGGCGGTGGCAAGCAAGCCGACGCTCAGGACGACGACAGACAGTGCGCGGAAACGGTTCATAACATCTCCTCTCAAGATAAGTTTCAAATCAGAATGGGCTCAGATAGCGTGCTGCCTACTTGCCCACGACTACAACCTAAACTTCTTTGAACCGGTTCGTATCTCTAGTGTACCCCGGAACTGGAAGCGGGACACCTGTGTGACACCCCCGTGACGTGAAGCCGGGCAGACCGACCGCACCACCCGGTCGGCCGTGGCCGTGCCACCACGAAAGCATGTCGAGAATCCCCAGCCCGTCACCTCCCGCCGGAGTCGTCCATGCAAACGCGGTGTTTGTCCTCTGCCGAGGACGATTTTTCCGGATCGGGTCTGATCCGTCCGATCGGTCCGATCCGACCGATCTCCTTTCAAAGAAAAGAGATAACCGCGCATATGCACGCCTTGGAGCGCCCTGGCACCGGCCTTGTACTAAGGGAAAGCGGGAGCCGTCGATCCACCGGTTTTACTCCCAGGGGACGGCTCGAAAAGGAGATGGAGATGGACAGACTGAGAAAACACCGAGCTTTCGCCGCCCTCCTCCTGATGGCGGTTCTGTTCCTGGGCATGGCTGCGACACCGGCGGCCGAGGCCCAGCGGGTCACCCAGCGCGACCGGATGTGGAAGGGCGCCGGCATCGGCGCCGCGATCGGCGCGGCCGGCGCCTACGTCAAGGGCAAGCGCGAGGCCGACGAGATCCTGGCCGGCGCGGCCATCGGCGGCGTGGTGGGCGGCGCGATCGGCGCCTACATGGACCGCCAGCAGGAGCGCCTGGCCCACATTCCCGGCACCACCGTCGAGCGCATGGGGGAGGACACCCTCCTCGTGCACTTCGACTCGGACGTCCTCTTCGGCTCCGGCTCGTCCGCCCTCGACGTCGACGGACGGGACACCCTGAGCCAGGTCGCGGACGTCGTCAACGACTACCGGAAGACGGCCGTGGTGGTCCAGGGCCACACGGACGCCCGGGGCAGCGAAGAGACCAACCAGTACCTCTCCGAGCGGCGCGCCCGGTCGGTGGAGAGCTATTTGATCAACCAGGGAGTCGACGCGGATCGCATGACCGCGGTCGGCTTTGGTGAGACCGCCCCGGTGGCGAGCAACGAGACCGCCTGGGGCCGTCAGAAGAACCGTCGTGTGGACGTTCTCCTCAAGGCCAAGTCCGGCCCGCTGCGGCAGGGGTATTGAGGATCCGTCCAGGGTCTGTTTCGAAAGGAGACGAGCATGTTGAAGAACACCCGACAGCCCATTGTCATCGCACTGCTCCTGTTGACGTTCCTGGCACTGGGGTCGGTGGCCGCCGAGGCCCGTGACATCACCAAGGGATCGGACAACATCCTGAAGGGGGCCGTCGTCGGCGCCATCGCCGGCACGGTCACGCAGGTCGTCCGTGGCCACGACCGGCCTCGCCAGGTCCTGGGCGGAGCCGCCGTGGGCGGCGCCGTCGGAGCCGGCGTCGGCGCCTACGTCGACTACCGCGAGGAGCGGGTCGCCCGGGAGTCCGAGCGCCAGTACCGCCGTGACGACTACCGCTACGACCGTGGCTATGACCGAGGCAATAACCGGGGCTACGACAACCGGCGCGGCCGCGGCTACGACTCGGCCTACTACGACGACGCTCCCCGGCGCGGACGGGGCCACAAGGCCCGCCGCCACTGCAACTGACGAGTCCTTCACTCTCCACCCCCCTCTCTCCCGCAAGGGAGGGAGGGGGCTCTCCCCCTGGCACAACCCTTGAAATTCACCATGGACGCACGTCCAGAGGGGACGACGGAAAGGAGACCGACAATGCTCGATCTGAAGAGAACCAAAGCTTTCGGAGGCCTGACGGCTTCCGTGTTGATAGCGTCGCTTTTCGCCGGCTGCGCCACCACCGCACCCCGGCCCGAGCGGCCGGAGCGGGTCACCAAGCGCGACCGCACGGTCAAGGGCGCGGGGATCGGCGCCGCGGCCGGCGCCGCCGCCGCCGTGCTCAAGGGCAAGCGCGAAGCCGATGAGATCCTGGCCGGCGCCGCCATCGGCGCGGTGGTCGGCGGCGGCATCGGCGCCTACATGGACGCCCAGCAGGAGAAGCTGGCGCGCATTCCGGGCACCAGCGTCGAAAGGGTGGGAGAGGACACGCTCCTCGTCCACTTCGACTCGGACGTCCTCTTCGCCGTCAATTCCGCGAGCCTCGGTTCGGACGGCCGGGCCACCCTCGAAGACGTGGCCGGCGTCCTCGAGCAGTACCCGAAGACGGCTGTCGTCGTCCAGGGCCACACGGACTCCACGGGCAGCGAGGAGCACAACCAGGATCTCTCCGACCGGCGGGCGGGCTCCGTGCGCGGCTACCTCGTGAGCCGCGGCGTGGACGCGGACCGGGTAGCCGCTGTCGGCATGGGCGAGGACTATCCCGTGGCGAGCAACGACAGCGAGTCCGGCCGGCAGCAGAACCGGCGGGTGGACATCCTCCTCAAAGCCAACGCGGGACCCTTGCGGCAAGGCAGGTAGAGAGGCGCCTCTCTACCTTTCTATATAGAGAACGGGCGGGGGAGACCCCGCCCGTTCCGCTTTTCGGCCATCTTGCTGGCACGCGTCTTGTATTTTGGCGACGTGGGAGGTCACCGATGCCTGCAAAGACGCTCCACCCGTCCGCGTTCGAATTCATCCCCGAAAGACCCACGATCCCGAAGCTCTGGGAGGCGGCCCAGGGGTGCCGGGCCTGCGACCTCTACAAGAACGCCACGCAGGCGGTCCTGGGGATCGGCCCCCGGGAGGCCGCGGCGTTCTTCATCGGCGAGCAGCCGGGGGATCAGGAAGACCTCGCGGGCAAGCCCTTCGTGGGACCGGCCGGCAAGGTGCTCGACGAGGCGCTCGTGGAAGCGGGCATCCCCCGCGAGGAGGTTTTCGTCACCAACGCCGTCAAGCACTTCAAGTGGGAACCGAGAGGCAAGCGGCGCATCCACGCCAAGCCCAACCTGGGGGAGGTCAAAGCCTGCCGTCCCTGACTGGAGACGGAGCTCGCGATCGTCAAGCCCCAGGTCATCGTCTGCCTCGGAGCGACCGCGGCCCAGTCGCTGATGGGATCCAAGTTCAAGATCACCGTGGAGCGGGGCAAGTTCTTCGAGACCCCCTGGGCCCCCTGGCTCACCGCGACCCTTCATCCCTCGGCCATTCTGAGGATGCCGGACGACCTCATGCGCCGGGAGGCGCGGGCGACGTTCGTATCCGATCTGCGGGCCGTTGCGGAGAGGCTGGCTCTCGTAACACGGTGAAAAAGACCGGAATACACGCTCGGACGGCTTTTGAGAAGCTTTCCCCGCCTTGAAACAATGTTTCTCCGGCTCAAACATTGTTTTTTCGGCTCAAACAATGTTTGGGGCGCTCAAACAGCGTTCCGACGGCTTGAAACAATGTTCCAGGGCTTCGAACATTGTTTTTTGGCCTCGAACATTGTTTGGCGGCTTGAAACAATGTTTCACCGCTTCAGACGGTGAAAAAAGCCGGTTTAGGCCTTATCACGTCCTGTTTGCTCAGACGAGCCGGGAAAAGTCCATTCGGCCTTCATGGACGGCGTTACAGCTCCTCCTCCCGGACTTCCAGCACTTTTCCGGGTACTTTCCCGCCCTTTACCGGCAGGTCACCCTGACGGTGAAGCAGGGGATCGCCTCAGGGTCCTTCGACGACGGCCCGCGCATGGACCGGTTCGACGCCTTCCAGGGCACCCGGTCGGGACAGCTCATCATCCTTCAAGACCTGCTCGTGGGGATCAACGCCCATATCAACCTGGACCTGGGCGTGGCGACGACGCCTGGCTCCACGCCGTGCTCCTGTCGCTCCAGCCCCCCTCGGCCTGGCCGCTCACCGTGAAGGCCCTGGACGGCAAGGTCGCCTTCCTGGGCCGGATCGTGGCCCAGCCCGCCGGACTCGTGGAGCGGGCCGTGGACCTCATCCGGGAGACCGAGAGCAAGGACGTGCCGGCCATCATCGACGCCCTGGATGCCATCGTGCCGTCCTGAGCGGCTGTATCAGGACGGTAGAGAGAGCCTTCCCTTTTCATTTATGTCCTGATAGCATTTATCTGTTCACGCAGCTCGACGAACAGGAAAAGGGATGAGGTCAGGCCCGGCGCCGCCGCTCCGTCTGAGCCCCTGTCATGGATGGATCCGACTCCAGGAGGTGTGCAATGAGGAACCTGTGGTGTTCCCTAGGGGCGTTACTTTCCTTTCTTTTCGCGGCGCCAGCCGGAGCCACGCACGTCGTCCAACAGGCCACGCTCAGCGCCTCCGACGTGGCCGCGCTGGACGAATTTGGCGGCCGCACCTCGGACCAGGCGGCGTTCTCGGTGGATGGCTCGACTCTTCTGGTGTCAGCTCTTCAGGCCAACTGCAGCGCAGGTCCGGACTGTGGAGCGGCCTACGTGTTCGTGCGTACCGCGGGGGGCTGGGCTCAACAGGCCAAGCTGTCGGCACCCGATGCGGCTCCCGGCGACGGGGCGTTCTTGGTAGCGCTTTCAGGCGACGGCAGCATGGCCCTCGTGGGAGCGTACGGGGCGGACTGTAGCGCGGGCCCGGACTGCGGCGCCGTCTATTTCTTCGTCCGTAACGGGACGGTCTGGAGCTTTCAGCAGAAGCTCACGGCTTCCGACGCTTCGGCGGGTGACTTCTTCGGAGTGTCGGTGGGGCTTTCACGCGACGGGACCGTTGCCCTGGTGGGAGCTTCGCATGACGACTGCGGCTCGTTCCCGGTGTGCGGGTCGGTCTATGCGTTCACGCGCAGCGGCGGCACCTGGGCCGAACAGCAGAAATTCGGCGGAGATCCTGGCTCCGATAATTTTTTTGGTGGGATCCTGACGCTGTCCGCGGACGGCAATACCGCTCTCATCCTCGGGGACTTTCACCGAGGGGCGATTGCCGCACGCGCCTACGTCTTTACTCGCAGCGCTGGGACGTGGAGCTTCCAAACCAAGCTGGAGCCCTTGGGTGACCCACCCTCGTTCGCTAGTGCCATGGACCTTTCCGCGGACGGCAGTGTCGCCTTCGTCTACGAGGACCATGGCTTCGGAGAGGATTTCGTCTACGTGTTCACCCGGACGGGAACGACGTGGTCCCTGGAATCCCTCATTTTCATCTTTGGGGACGGCCTCAACGGCAGCTCGAATTTGGCCGTGTCAGACGATGGCGAGACGCTCCTCTTGAAGACCCCCAGGTTCTGCTCCAGCAATACGTGCCATGTGGCTTCCGTCTTTCGCCGTGAACAGGGAGGGTGGAGGTTGGACCAGGGGCTCGTGCTCTCCAGTTACTTCGACGTTCTGGACCTCCGCTCCGTGGACATCTCTGGGGACGGCAGGACCCTCCTTGTCGCCGATCCCGGTGCTCCCTGCGCCTCAGGATCGTCCTGTGGCGTCGTCCATGTCTTCGGTGAGCCTGAGCTCCTTGCGAACGTCCCCACCGTGAGCCATCTCGGCCTTACCCTCCTGGCTCTGCTCCTCGCGGCGAGCGGCGCCTGGAGGCTGGCCCGAAAGGAGATTTGAGATGAGGAACCGCTGGTGTTTCTTTGGAGCTGTGCTGTCTATCTTTTTCGTGACGGAGGCCGGGGCCGTGGGGTTCGTCCAGCAGGCCCGGCTGACGGCCGCGGATGCCGCGGCGGGAGACAACTTCGGTATCCGGGTGGATCTGTCCTCCAATGGAACCGTAGCCCTGGCCGGCGCGCCGAAGGACGACTGCGGCGCGGGGAGCGACTGTGGCGCGGGATACGTTTTCGTCCGGTCGCAGAGCGGTTGGAGCCAACAGGCCAAGCTGACGGCGCCCGACGCCGAGAGCCAATCGAACTTCGGGCATGACGTCGCGCTCTCAGGGAATGGTTCCACGGCTCTGCTGAGAGCGACGTCGAACCGCTGTGACGGACTTGCGCGTTGTGGGGCCGTCCACGTGTTCCGGCGCACCGGCAACTCCTGGACGCAGGAGGCCCGGCTGACCTTTGCCACCTACTCCCAAATCGGGGTTCGTACGATGGCCCTCTCCGAGGATGGAGAGACGGCTCTGGTGGGAGATCCATTCGATTGCTCTGAAACCGGGGGAAACTCGATCTGCGGGAGCGTCCACGTCCTCGCAAGAAGCGGCGGGAGTTGGATCGAGGAGGCCCGGCTCTCCATAGAGG